>LSCM01000001.1 GCA_001577185.1 Cloacimonetes bacterium TCS62
AACCCCTGACCGTCCGGTTATGAGCCGGAAGCTCTACCAACTGAGCTATAGGCCCTGATTTTCAAGATTGTTAAAACTAATTTTAGCGCTCAGATGTCAAGATTTTCCTATTCTTTCACATTAAAATTATCAATAAATTCTTGTAATATGTTACTTCTAGTAGGATGACGTAATTTGATCAGAGCTTTTTCTTCTATTTGTCTAATACGTTCTCTAGTTACTCCGAATATATTACCAACTTCTTCTAAAGTTCTATGGTAACCATCATCAATGCCAAACCGTAATCTAATAACTCTTTCTTCTCTTGATGATAAAGTTTGTAATACTGCATCGACTTGTTTTTCTAATAAACTTCTTTCTGCAGTTCTTTCAGGAGTTATAGTACCTTTATCCTCGATAAAATCTCCAAGTAAACTATCTTCGTCATCATCTCCTATCGGTTTATCCAAAGATACCGGTTCTTTTGTAATGGAAAGGATGCTCTTAACTTTATCAACTGTCAGATCCATTCTGTTCGCAATTTCTTCAGGATATGGTTCACGACCCAACTCTTGTAACAATTTTCTGCTTACTCGTTTAACTTTATTGATTGCTTCGATCATATGGACCGGTATACGGATAGTTCGAGCTTGATCAGCAATAGCACGAGTAATTGCTTGTCTGATCCACCAAGTTGCATAAGTGCTAAATTTAAATCCTTTCCGATAATCATATTTTTCCACTGCCCGCATTAGCCCAGTATTACCTTCTTGAATGAGATCTAAAAAGTCCAACCCACGATTATTATAACGTTTTGCAATACTAACAACCAAACGAACATTAGCTTCTATCATATCATTTTTCGATCTTTCCTTCATCTTTTCACCACGTTCAATCTCTTCCAGAAGGTCGATCATTTCATCAGCTGTCATTTTCGTTTCGAGTTCAACCCTACGAATTTTTCTTCGGGCGTTCTTAATTTTACGTAAAGTCTCTATGAATACACTTGGCTCGATATTTGTCTCATCGTAAACTTCTTTATATTCTTCATCAGATTTGTTTGCTTTTCTACCGTAAGTACAAATTTCATCTATGGAATATTGTCTTATTTTAGAAAGATGTTTGATAATTTTCTTACTGCTTTTGATTCTATCAGCCAAACTCCTAATTCTATAAACCATACGTTTAAGAAGTTTTTCATTATATTTTAGATCATTGAACAATTCAACCATATCTTGGCGTTTGATCTCGATCTCTTCATTATCAATAGGAATTCCATTAGCATCAAGATCGCTATCATCAACCATTTCCCCGATTTCATTAAATAGTTGATCAGCTTTTTTAATAACTTGCTCAAATTTATTTATTAAGGTAGATTCCTGAGCTTTATCCATCCACGTTCCATATTCAATTTTAAATATATGATCTATTTTTACACGTTTCTCTTTGTAACGATGATGGAAATTTTTCATTTCTCGAAGTGTACTACCACTCATGAAGACATATTTATTAATATATTTCTGACCATTTTCGATCTTTTTTGCAATGCGTACTTCACCTTCTCTATCTAAAAGCGGAACTCTTCCCATTTCACCTAAGTACATTCTCACAGGATCATCATAGTAGCGTTTATTTCTGAATTTTTTTGTAACACGAGATCTTTTAACAGAGACTTTTCTTTTCGTTACTCTTTTTTGCGATTCATCGATTAGATCTATTCCTTTTTCAGAAATTTCCTCTATGATATCTTCGATTTTATCAAGAAAGATGGGATTATTAGGTAACACATTATTTATCTGCTTAAATGTAAGCAAATTCTTATTTCGTTTTCCCAGTTTGACTAATTTTTTAATACATTCATTGTAACTAAGCATTGACACTCCCTAATACAACGTTTTACTTACCACTTTTTTATTCAATTTTATTATCTCTTTTTTAATCTGATCTTTCTTTTTATAATATTCATCATTATCTTTATCTTGCTGAATTTTCTGATTTATTTTTTGAAGGTTTATATGTAATTTTCTTATTTTTAAACCATTGATCATATCGTCAGCATCAGATATCTGTGATTCCTGTAATATGAATTCAGCTAAAGTGTTTTGGGTCTTTTCATCATCAACTTTATCTAAAAGTACTGACATATTATCCATATAATTATTATTTTTCATTAAATATTCAAAGACATCCTTATGAATTTCTTTTAAAAAGTAAGTAGAATCTATCTCTTGTGCAACTTTTTTATGATTTAATCTGTTATTCACAAGAGCGATCAGGAAATTTTTTTCCTCTTCATATTTCGCTAAATCTGTGTTTTCTTCATTAGTCCGAGTCGATCTGATCGGATACTTTTTTTTCAGTTTAGAAAATATTGCTTTCTGAGATACACCGAAAACTTCGGAGATCTCTTTGATAAACAATTCTTTTGAAATCTCATCTTGATAATCATTAAGAATCCCGATCAAGCTAGATAATTTTGTTTTCGTATTCAATCCAAGGACTGCATCATCATTTAAGAACCTAGATAGAGACTTTGCTTCTGCGATCTTTTTTTCCAGTTCTTTTTTACCGTGGGAAAGTAAAAAGTTATCAGGATCTTCATCTTCATTGAACAAAACGATCTTAACGGAATAACCAAATTTAGAAATATTTGCCGCAGCTCTTAAGGCTGCTTTTTTCCCAGCTTTATCACCATCATAAAGGATGTAAAAATTTTTAGTGAATCGACTGACTAACTTGATCTGATCATCTGTCAAAGATGTCCCTAATGACGCTACTGCATTCTTAAACCCACTTTCATATAATCTTAGAAAATCTGTATAACCTTCGCAGATCAAAACATTATCTTTCTTAGAAACCTCATATTTGGTAACATTAAATCCATACAGTTCAGAACCTTTCTTATAAATAACTGTTGTTGGAGAGTTAACATATTTTCCCCCTGGTTGATCTTTGTGTAAAACTCTACCTCCAAAGGCAACAACTCTACCCGAATGATCATGAATGGGAAACATTAATCTATTCCTAAAAAGATCTTTATTATTCGAAGTAAACAAACCTGTTTCCTTAAGAATTTTACTATTGATCTGATTTTTTATCAAAAAATTCTTTAGGCCTGCATAGCTATTTAAAGCATATCCAATTTGAAACTTGTCAATAGTTTGGGTAGAAATTTTTCTATCCTTCAAATATTCTAAAGTTTGATCACCATAGTCTTTCAAATTTTTCTGATAGAATCCAACTGATAATGAATATATTTTATAAATCAGATCTCGCTTAGATCTCTTTTTTTTACTAACTTTTGTCTCTTTAACAGATATCCCCGCACGTTTTGCTAGTTTTTTTAGCGCTTCAAAAAAGGAGATCTTTTCATAATCCCGAACAAAAGTTATCACATTACCACCTTTTCCACATCCAAAACATTTGAAAATTTGTTTTTTCTCACTAACAATAAAAGAAGCTGTTTTCTCATCATGAAATGGACAGCGAGTTTTAAAATTACTTCCCGATTTCTTTAGAGGAAAATAATTACTTATTACATCGACAATATTATTTTTTTCTAAAATTTCATCAATCTTCTGCTGTTCCATAATTATCTTTTCTAAACTTCCTTTTTCGTTGAGAATTTTGTAGCTACCATATCAATTATTGAGCCATAAATGATTCCAGCGATCACCATAATTAAAAAACCTGCTATACCTTCTCCCAGAGTAGATATGCCTACTTCTAAGCTAATTATTGCACCAAAGATCGCTCCTCGCAGAAGAGCTGGTATTTTAATATGTTCAGCTAATCCAACAACTAGTCCGATAACTACTCTATTAAAACCGATAGCAATCAAGATAGGTAATGCTAAATTCAAGTCTGGTTGTGATGCACTTCCTAAGGCGCAAATCACACCAAATACCGTTCCTAAAATAAGTGAAATGATCATCCTCTTAATATTCATTAATGCTCCTAATTTTTGAACGTTACGACTGTTACTCCGTTACCACCGGCTTCAGGTGGTGGAGCTGCAAATTTTTCAATTTTTTTGTTCGATCGCAAGTAATGTCTAATTTTACGTCTTAGAGCACCAGTTCCTTTCCCGTGGATTATGCGAACATTATTTAAACCCGACAATAATGCTTTATCAAGAAATTTTTCAAGTTCGGGTAATGCTTCTTCAAACCGATAACCTAACAACTTCAACTCCATTTTTGCTTTAGTTTTTGGGATATTGATCTTTTTCTGGTCGTAAGATCTTTTATTCTGTTCTGTTTGAAATAGGTTCCTTTTAGTTGTTGTAAAATAAATACCATTCATATCAACCTTTATTCCACTATTGGTTATTTCCACTACCTCACCTTCAGATTGAAAATCCTTTAACCAAACATATTGGCCGACATCGATTTCTTCTACAGGTTTTCTTTTATCATCTTCCAACTTTTCTTCTTGAATTTTAATTTCTTTATTTTTTTTGTTAACTTTCTTAAAAGATCTCTCAAGTAATTGTTTTTTCCTTTTTTTATCCTCTTTTTTGATATCTTCAATTTCCTGATTAAGCTCTTTTTGTAAAGTAGTTAGAAAATCCCTAGCATCTCTCATTGATCTTTTCTTAATATTTTTTGCATCTTTTTTTTGCATCTCTATATTTTCATCATATTCACTAATTTTTTGTTTGAGCAAAGCTGTTTTTAATTTTTGTTGATAATTTTGTCTTGCAAGTTCTTTTTTCTCTTCACTCATTTTTTTTATTAGCTCAGTTAATTCAATATTCTGATCTCCGGCTAAATCCTTAGCGCGCTCTATCAAACTCGATGTTATACCTAATTTGGATGCAACTTCAATAGCGAAACTGTTCCCTGGAAGTCCCAACTTGAATTGATAAGTTGGAATGTGTTTGGTAGGATCAAACTGCATTGCGGCATTTTTACACGTATCATTTTTTTCAGCAAAGACTTTTAGGGCTGTGTAATGTGTCGTGATCACACCTGTTACTTCTTTTTGTGTAATATTTTCAAGTATTGCTTGTGCAAGTGCAGAACCTTGTTCAGGATCTGTAGCAGCTCCAATTTCATCTATCAAAATTAAAGACTCAGAATTCCCATTTTCAACCATCTGTTTAATATTACTCATATGAGAAGAAAAAGTACTCAAAGCATTTTCTAAAGATTGATAATCACCGATATCAGCAAAAATATTCCTGAAGATTCCAATTTTACTATTCTCACTTGCCGGAATTGGTAAACCGGATAAAGCCATCAAAGTTAAAAGTCCTACAGTCTTTAAGGTAACTGTTTTACCACCCGTATTTGGTCCTGATATTAAAAGTAATTTATAATCTTTACCTAATTCTAAACTGAACGGTATTACTTTTTTACTATCTCTCATTGTAATCAACAAAAGAGGATGTTTAGCATCAATTAGATTGATATAAGGTCTTTCAATTATTTTTGGGATTTCACAATTCAATCTATTTGAAAATCTGGCAACTGCAAAATAAAAATCTAATTTCGCAAGAATTTTTGTGTTAGCAGTTAACTCTTCTGATGATTCCTGTAACCATTCTGTATATTCTTTCTTTATCTTAAATATTTCCTGCTTTTCTTCAGTAGATATCAAATCTAATTCATTATTAGTTCCTACTGTCTCTTCTGGTTCAATGAAGACCGAAGACTTACTTCCAGATCGTCCATGAATTATACAGTTTACGAAAGAAGTTGCACCTTCTTTTACAGGAATCACAAATCGACCATCTCTTTGTGTGATTATCTCATCATGGAGAAAATTCTTCTTCTTCATATCTTTCATGATAATATTCAATTCAGATACAATATTTTTTCTTAATTGTTTTTTCCTGCGGCGAATAGAAGCTAATTCTGATGATGCAGAATCTTTTACCTTACCTTCTGGAGTAAAAATTGAAGTAAATCTTATCTCCTGCTGCGGTAATTTTACAAGTTGGTTGATCAAAATAACATATAAAGGAAATTCCCCAGGTTCATCGAGTTCGATTTCAATTTTATTTGCAGCATTAATATTGTAGTATATTTTTTTGAATTCTTCAAAATTGTAGGTTTGATGTTTAAAATTATTGAGAAGATCACTAATTTCTGTTACGTTCTCAAAATTGTAAGATAATCCATTTTTCAAAAGAACTTGTAACTCAGCTGATAAATTAAGTTTATCATCAATTTTTTCTTTTTCTTTTAAAGGTTTAATTTGATCAGCTAGATCTTTCCCTAAAGGGGATTGACAATCAGTTATTATTTTTTCCCTAATTTTATTGAACTCAAGTTGATGATATGAATCCATTAATTATTTCGTTTTTTCCTTAATTTTCTCTTTAGCTTTATCAGTTGATTCATTAACCATCTTTTTGATCTCTTCAACTTTTTTACCTAACTTTCCATGTTTATCAAATAAGTTTGGAAAATCTATTTTAACTAATTCGGTAGATTCCTTAACATAGTAGACTATCTTTGAGTGTGAGACATAATCCGAAATTTGCTTTGAATAGGGGACCATATTAATTAATGCTAATAAAATAGCAATGATAAGAAAGCCATTGAAAAGTCCAAATAACATACCAAGTAATTTATTTAGCCATTCAAGATTCATTATATCCACAATTGAATGAAGAATTTTAATTATAATGCGAATAATAATAAAAATTCCCAGAGCAATTAGGATGTAAGAACCTATCATTGCAATAATCTCACTTAATCCGTATTTTGTAATCAGTAGCTGCTTAACAACATAGCCGAATTTTGTAATGAAAATGATGATAACAAGCAATCCAATAAGGTTGATCACACTTTTTATAAAACCTTTACGCAATCCTTTAAATATCAAGAAAAGTAAAAAAACACCCAAAATAATATCTAGAATATTCATAGTAATCCTTACGTTTCATTTAATTAAAAATGGGGAGATTTCTCCCCATTTTGGTATATTATGGAAAATGATCAATAATTCTTCAAAATCTAAAGAACTTATTCACTTATGATCTTAACAAAAAAATTGGTGATGTAAATTTTCTTTACCTTTTTTCATATTTAAATTTAAGATCTTGAAATTACATGATCAATTTTTCTATCTTTTTTTCAACATATTTATCTGTTATATCGTTTACGTTTCCTCATCAGCTTAATATGTTTTCTCTCTGCTTCTTTCTTCTCTCTTCTACGTTTTACAGCTGGTTTTTCATAATATTTATTTTTTTTTATATCTGAAAGAAGACCTGATCTTTCACAGGATTTCTTAAATTTTTTCAATAAAACGTGAAAAGATTCTCCATTTCTTGATTTGATTATTGGCACTAAAATTCACCTCCCTTATTGAATTCCTTACCAAGATTTTTCTATCCGCTTTTTTGTCAACCCAAAAAAAAGTCTGTAATTGTCTAAATGCAGAATGATTTACAATAATCATTATCGATCTTTTTTCGTGGTGTTCGCATTATAATTTAATTACTCAGTATTGTAAAAATTTGTAAAATCACACTTAATTCAAAAAGCCATTGACACCAATGCTAAAATTTTAGAAAAGAGTTACGAAAATAAATAGAAATATTGGAGCTTTTTTATGTCAGAAAAACTTGTTTATGGAGATGTTGGAAGTGAAAAAGCAATGGACTTCGAAAAGACTTATGGTGCCCACAATTATCATCCACTTCCAGTTGTAATTGCAAAAGGAAAGGGAACAAAAGTATGGGATCCTGAAGGTAAAGAATATTTTGATTTTTTATCCGCATATTCTGCTGTAAATCAAGGTCATTGCCATCCTAAGATCATTGATGCATTAATTGAGCAAGCAAAGACATTAACGTTAACTTCACGAGCATTTTATAATAATAAATTAGGAAAATATGAAAAATTCATCACTGATTTCTTTGGATACGATATGGTTCTCCCAATGAATACAGGTGCTGAAGCTGTTGAAACTGCCATGAAATTATCTCGCAAATGGGGATATGAGGTAAAAGGTATTAAACCAAACAAGGCAATTATAATTGTGGCTAAAGGAAACTTCCATGGTAGAACTCTGGGTATCATTTCAGCTTCAACAGATCCAGTTGCCTACCATAATTACGGCCCCTTTCTACCAGGAATTATGAAAATTCCCTATAATGATACAGCTGCTTTGCAAAGAATTTTGGAAAAACATGGAGAGAATGTTTGTGCATTTATGGTCGAACCAATTCAAGGCGAAGCAGGAGTTTATGTTCCAAATGATGGATATTTAAAACAATGCTATGAAATTTGTGGGAATTATAATGTGCTTTTAGTAGCTGATGAAGTTCAAACTGGAATTGGTCGTACTGGTGAATTATTGTGCAGTGATTATGATCAGATCAAACCCGATATTGTGATATTAGGTAAAGCTCTCTCAGGTGGTGTGCTTCCAATTTCAGCTGTTCTATCAAGTAAAGAAATTATGATGGTGATTAAGCCAGGCCAACATGGTTCTACTTTTGGAGGATTTCCACTAGCTTGTGCTGTTGCAAAGGCTTCTTTAGAAGTTGTTCAAGATGAAAATTTAGCTGAAAAAGCAAAAAAATTGGGAAAAATATTTAGAGAAGAATTAGAAAAATTTCAAACTCCTATGATCTCAGTTGTAAGAGGAAAAGGACTTTTGAATGCAATTGTAATAAAAGCTCACGAGGGAATTGATGCTTGGGAAATTTGTTTGAAGTTAAAAGAAAATGGTTTACTAGCTAAACAAACTCATCAACATATCATAAGGTTTGCTCCTCCACTTGTTATTACTGAAGAAGAATTGATGGAGAGTGTTAATATTATCAGAAAAACTTTTGAAGAATTAAAATAATTTACAGTTAAGATCTAGGTTTATATTATAAGCCACCCTGACTGTTAATAGGGTGGCTTTGTCTTATTTATTTATGAGTTCTGCATAATTAGAGTGAAATAGTAGATAAATCCAAAAATTACTCTTGACTCTGCCAAATTAAAACCGCTGATTTTCAGCGGTTTTTTTTGCAAAAGTGCCCCGTCCTGAAATAGGTTGACAAAAACCTAAACTAGAGATGTGAACCCAGTGAAATATTCTCGTTCCTCGAATTTCACAGGTCAAGAATGAAAAAAGCAAAAAGATTAAAGGAAAAAGAAAAACCCAATGAAATATTCTCGTTCCTCGAATTTCATAGGTCAAGAAGGGGAAAAGGATAAAAAAGAATAAAGAAAGATCAATGGCTGATTGACAGCTAACTTTGTTTTTAAATAGAACTGTCTTTCTGAGGTGTCTCTCATCTTAACTTACGAAGAATCTCGTGCTGATCTCCCACTATTTCTCCTCGTTCCAGAAAATTCGCTGTCTTTTGAAGTGAAATGTGAAATGGGAATTACGAATTGTGAATGGTGAATTATGAATTAACAATCCCTATACCCTAAACCTCTAAACTCCTAAACCTCTAAACTTCTAATTTCGGGTTACCGAATCTTCTGAATGTTGAATTTCATTTCGTACAAATATTCCCAATACCCACTTCTTTTTACTTGACTAATAAACTCTGGCCTAATTTAATAATTAAAAAAATTATTCAAAGAGAGTTTGAAATTGAAATCTCAAAAATTAAAAAAGAATTATGAAAAAACTAAAAAAGTTAGCTTTATAAAAGGAGTATTGATGAAAAAAATAACACTATTAATTTTAATAACAGTTATGATCATTAGTTGTACAAATAACCAAGATAATAAATTAGTGATCGGGTTAATTAAACCTTCTTTAAATCATCTACCTATCGATTTTGGATTCAATATTAAAACACTAAATAAAGATAATTACCAAATTAGATACTTTTCATCTGGCTGGGAAACTAATGAAGCTTTAGTAGCAAAAAAAATTGATCTCGCAGTAATGCCATTCACCTATTCATGGACTGATATAGCAAATGGTAAAAAAATTAAGATCATCTCTTTTTTCGAACGGGAAAGCGATGGGATAATAACTTCTACAAAATTTAAAAATCTAGCCGATCTAAAAAATAAGCGAATAGGTGTTCTGAGAGCTTCTACCTTGGATGTATTTGCTGAAATGGTATCTCAGGAGCGAGATTTGAACTTTGAACTTGTATACTTCCGTACTCCTATGGACATGGCCGCAGCTTTAAAAACTAAAAAAGTAGACGCACTTAGTTATTATGTTCCTTCGATCTTTAAATTTAGTGAGGAATTTCATGTGATACACTGGTATAGTGATGATTATCCAGCTCATTCTTGCTGCGATATATCTGTCACTCAAACAGCTTTGGATAATAAACAGTCCTTGATATCAAATTTTATGCTTAACCTGAATGAGAGTACTAATCAGCTAAATAATTCACCAAAAGCAGCTTTTGAAGCAGCAAGAATATTCTATAACATACCAATTGATCTTGCCAAAAAATCTTTATATAATACAAAATACATTTTAAATCTAGATGAAGATATGAAAAACTTTGAAGAGAAGGTCGCAAATATTATGTTCAAAAAAGAATATATAAAAAGAAGAGTAGATAAGGATGAAGTTTACTACAACATCGACTAAGTCTAGTGTAATTGGTTACTTTCTGATTATCATTGTTTTTATCTTGTTAGCCCTATCATTAAATGTTGGTATTAGAAATTTTGATATCACTTACCAGCAAATTATCCAACTTCTAGATGATCTTCTACACTCCTTTCTGCGAGTATCATTATCATCACTAACTGCCTGGATTTGTGGAATTTTAGTGGGATATTTCCTATCACATTATCTGAAGATTTCTTCTCTATTTCTTCCACTCATAAATTTCATCCGTCATATCTCTGCATTTGCCTGGCTTCCATTTGCAATCATCTGGTTCGGATTAGGAGAACCTCCGATCGCATTTGTTATGTTTATAAGTTTATTTTTTCCGGCTATTATTGGAGCGATCGATAGCTTTGAACAGATCCAACCTGAATACATTGAGGAAGCTAAGGTGAATGGAGCAAATAATTGGCAAATTCTAAAGTTTATTGAAATACCTTTATCTATTACAAATTTCATCAATCTATTTAGAATCCTATGGGGATTGGGATGGTCAGTGATCATTGCAGCAGAAATGTTAGGTGTAAATTCTGGAATTGGATTTCGTCTTCTGGATTTTCGTTATTTATTAAAATATCCTCAAATGATCTACTATATTTTAACTATTGGTATTTTGGGAGTTGTATCTGATCGGTGGATCAAAAAACTTCAACTGAGAGTTAAAACTTCATTGTTCTAAAAAAATTACTTGCATAGATGATACATATAAAATAATAACAAACAATGATTTAAAGGAGGTTCTTTTTAATGAGAACACAACAAATTTTATTAATCGTGCTCAGTATAATTATAGTTGGAATAGCAGTTTCGGTAGGGATCACAATGTTTAATGCACAAGCTACAAATGCAAATAAACAAGCTATAATTAGCGATATGAACTACTTCGCTGCACGAGCTTTAGTATTCTACAAAAGACCTACTACTCATGGTGGAGGTGGGAATAGTTGGACTTCTGATGTTGATAATCTTGGAATGTGGTTAGGTTTCGAATATGATGATAGTAACGATGAACTTTCAAATGAGAATGGTAGTTATACACTATCTGTAAATGATGATGTATTAACTATTACTGGTATCGGAACTAAAAAGGGAAATGATAGCTCTACTTCCGTTAAAGCTACACTACAACTTACCGGTTCAACCAGCAATGTAAATACAACTATCGTAAATTAATTGATCATCATAAACTCAATTAAACATAAGTGAATTATAGAAGGGAATTCACTTTTTTATATGAAATACAAAAATATTGCAATAGTTGCAAGTGGGCTTAAAGTCCCAAAAATGAAAAGATTAATAAAAAAAACATCTATTATTATAGCTGCTGATGGTGGTACAAAGAATTGCTTAAAATGTAATATAGTTCCAGATTATATTGTCGGTGATATGGATTCAATTACTAGTTTTCAGCAAGAAAAATTAGCAAAATGTGAAATTATCGAAAGAAAAGATCAAAACTTTACCGACCTGCAAAAAGCACTTCAATTTGCTAAAACATTAAAACCAACATCGATTCAAATATTCTCAGTATTTGGCAAACGCACTGACCATTTTGTAGCTAATCTAATGATCTTGCAAAACTACAGCGAAAGTGCAAATATCACTATTTACGATAAAGGTGGAGAAATGATCATACTAAAGCCAGGTATTCACAAATTTACAGATCAGAGAATTGATCAGATAATTTCCATTTTTTCTTTTCAAAAAGTTCAACAACTAACTCTAAAGGGATTTAAGTATGATCTTTCATGTGAGAATTTTACTTCAAATTTTATTGGTGTTAGTAATGTAATTAAAAAATCTAATTGTGAAATCAGCTTTATAAAGGGTAAACTATTTTATTATAAAAATTACTTCATAGAATAAACAAGATACCGCAAAAAAAAACTTGCAAAATTCTTTTAATTTGAAATTTTGCATTAGAATTTAAATATTGGAGGATATGGTGAAAAAATTATTAATTCTATTAAGCTTGATTTTTCTGCAAACTCTCGTTATTGCATCTGCTCAAAAAGTTGCTATCTTAAATTTTGAGAATAAAGATAGAGAAAGTGATTATGTTGTAAAATCAATGATGAAAAGAGATTTTAAATCGGTCTTTAAAGATCATGAGACTTTAAAACTGATCGATATGGATGATGCTGAAGAAGTTTTTGAAGATTCAGGTATTTCAAATATCTCTTATGTAGGCTCTGAAGAGATCGCTGAAATGGGTAAAAACTTAGAAGCAGATATTGTGATTTGGGGTGATGTATCTTCAATATCTAATTCAAAATTTAAAATTATAGCAAAGATCTTTAGTTTAGCATCAAATGACGTTACAGCTATTATTTTCAATGTAGAAAAACGAAGTAAACCTCGTAGAAAGGTCATTGAAAAAAAACTTATCGCAAAACTGGAACAGTTGAGCGGAGGTGAAATTGAGCAAATAAGGAATATCGCTATGCAACATTTTAATAGCAAAAATTTTGAATCTGCCCAAGAATCGTTTCTTAAATTAATTAAATTAGAACCAAAAAATGTCGATGCATATTTCTTTCTTGGCATAATTTCTTATATTAACGAAAATTTTATCGAATCAATTGATTATTTCAATACTGGTTTGGATTATGATTCGGATAATGTTGATATATTAAATTATCTTAGTAAATCATATAGAAAGATCGAGGATTACGAGAATGCAGTCTATGCATTAAAACAAATCGCTGATGTTGAACCTAATAATAAAAATGTTTGGTCTCAGATCGGAGAAATTTATTCCAGTATCGAATACTATACTGAAGCTCAAGAGGCATTAGAAAAAGCAATTAGCATAGATCCAGAGTATGATGAAGCTTATAAAACACTTGGTGTATTGCTCTATGATCAGGGTTTATTTGATCAGGCAATTTCACCTTTGGAAAAAGCTACTCAATTCTATCCAGATGATGATGCACTTCAGAAAAAATTAGCGAAATGTTATTTCAAAACCGGAAAATTAGATTCAGCTATCGCAAATTATAAAAAAGTTGTTAAAAATCAACCGGATAATGTAAGTGCCTATTTTAATCTTGCAGGAGCGTATCGAGTAACAAATAAAAATGATCTAGCTCTTCAAACTTTGCTTAAACTCAAGAAATTATCTCCTGAACTTCCTAAGGTTTATTTTAGATTAGCGGATATTTATATAGCGATCAAAGATTATACTAAAGCTATTCAGAGTGTAAATAAATCGATAGAAATAGATCCTACTCTTTATCAATCCTATAAGATAATGGCTCTCATCAAACAAAGTTTAGGTTATAAAAAGTATGAAAAATACCTGGATTATGAAGAAAAATATAAAGACAAAAGCGTTTATTTTGGTAAAAAAGCAGATGAATTAGTTGAAAAACGTGATAAAGTAAAAAAGGAAGCTTACAACTATTTTATAGAATCAGGTAATTATCTGGATAAAACCAAAGCAAGAACTGATGATCCAAGTATTTTAAAAGAGATACAAAATAGTAAAAAGACTTTAAATCAATTGCTTAATGCAACAAAAGATAGTGCATTTTAAACTTCAATATAGTTATACCAACAGCTCTGATAATACAGAGCTGTTTTTTTTAAAACAATATAGGTAATAATTGCTTTATATGTTTTATTTTGGTTGCTTTTTTATTTATATTTTTTGTTCGATCAGAGACAATAACGTTTTTGTATCCCATTTTCATAGCTTCTTTTATCCGTTTATTTATCTGAGAAACTGGTCGGATCTCACCGTTAAGCCCCACTTCTCCTAGAAGTAACATTTGCGGTTTTACAGGTATTTCTTTGAAACTGGATAAAATAGAAGCTACTACAGCAAGATCTAAAGCCGGATCAAAAACTTTCATACCACCAGCTAGCTTAACGAAAATGTCATTATTTTTAAGATCGATAGAAAGATTTTTTTCTATTACAGCTAATAAAACTGCTAATTTCCGATGATCAAAACCTAGGGCAACTCTTTGTGAATTTCCATAACTTGCTGGTGACACAAGAGCTTGTACTTCTACCATAAATGCACGTGAACCTTCAAGTAAACTTCCAACAGCAGTTCCAATATCCCCAACTCGCTTATCAATAAAAATACGAGAAGGATTTTTTACTTCTTTTAAACCAGATGAGAGCATCTCAAAGATTCCAATTTCATTTGTAGAACCGAATCTGTTTTTAGTAGCTCTCATAATTTTAAACTGATTGTTCATTTCACTTTCAAAATATAAAACTGTATCTACCATATGTTCAATAATTTTCGGTCCTGCTACCGAACCATCCTTTGTGACATGTCCAATTAAGAAAAATGGTATCTCAAGTTTTTTAGCAATTCTAGTAAACATACTTGTGCATTCTCTTAACTGTGAGATGCTACCTGGAGTACTTCCTACTGAATCCATATATACTGATTGTATAGAATCAATTACTACAGCATCCGGCTTTAAATCCACAATTGTATCAATTATACTATTAAAATCTGTTTCACAATATAAATATAGATTCTCTGCCTTACAATTTAATCTTTTACTTCTTAACTTGATCTGTTGATTACTTTCTTCACCAGAAACATAAAGTATTTCGTTACCGTTCACTACTAACTTATTTGCTATCTGCAATAATAAAGTAGATTTACCAATACCTGGTTCTCCACCGATCAAAGCAACCATTCCAGGAACAATACCACTTCCAAGAACACCATCGAATTCTTCTACATTCGTTTTTATCCGCTCTTTTTTATCAGATTTTATTTCACTGATCTTTTGTGGTTTGGTGTTACGTTCTTCTACTAAGTTACTAAAAATTGTTTTCTTATTTTTTACTTTCTTACCAGTAACTCTGCTCGATTCTCTAAGTGAATCCCAAGCTCCACAGGCAGGACATTTACCAGCCCATTTCGAAGTTTCTGCTCCGCATTCATTGCAAAAAAACATAATTACTCCCTTAAAAAGTAATGTAGTTAATCAAATTATTCAGTTTTATCCTCATCAAAATAACTTCGAGTCTGCTCTATATCAAGTTGGATTTGATCAATAAGATCAGCTCTAGCCTCATAGTATAATTCATCTCTCAATCTTTTTACAAATTTTATTTCAACTTCTTTCCGGTAAAGATCACCGTCAAAATCTAAAATATGAGTTTCTATTTCTTTTACTCCGGTCTTTTTTAAAGTAGGAGAATATCCTATATTAGTAACACCCGTATACTCACAACCATCGACAGCTACTTTGCAAATATAAACACCTACTGAAGGCTCTAATTGAAATGCATCTATAGGTTCAATATTTATTGTGGGAAATCCAATCTTTCTGCCTATTTTATCGCCACTTCTGATAATCCCAGTTACAGAGTAGAACCTGCCTAAGAATTGATTTGCTTGTTCCATATCACCTTCCCGGATAAAATCACGGATCCGACTACTGCTAATAATCTTATTCTTTATTCGATAGGGCTCGATCGCAGTGATCAAATAGTGATATTTTTCAGCATTTTCCTCTAAGAATTTAAAATCACCTTCTCTATTTTTCCCAAAATGTGTATCGTAACCAATTACGATCTCACTTGGACCAACTTCATTGATAATAATTTTTTTTAGAAATTCATCAGCACTCATATTTGCCATTTCTTGGTTAAAATCTAAATAAATGACACAATCTATACCCATTTGTTTTAATAAGTTTTCCTTATATTTTCTTTCAGTAAGAAGATAAGGAAAGGTCTTTTTGTGAATAGTTTCCAGGGGATGATGATAATATGAAATTGCTACTGATTTTCTATTTTTTTGTTGCGCTTTAGATTTTATGATCTCTATCAAGTGTCTATGACCCAAATGAACACCATCAAATGTACCCATAGTAACGACCGGATCCTTAAAATCGCAAATTTGATTTTTAAAATAATTCATATTTACTCGATCATAACTTTTTTGGGATACAGAGTATTATTTTTTATTTTCGCAAATCCTACACATCTGTTATTATACATAACCATGATATCTGAAATATCTTCATGTTCGACTGATATTTTCCTACCATTTGTAAAATAATCTAAACTATTTAGACTAATTTTGGGAAAATCTTTTAATATTTTTGAAATATCAAATAATGATTGTTTCCAATTATCCTCACTCAGCTTATTTAAGTCAACAGAATCTTCTATCAACAATTTTCCCACCTTTGTCCTCTGTAATTGATCTGTAAACCCAATCGTTCCTAAGATCTCCGCTATGGTTTCAGATAATACACGAATGTATGTGCCCTTACTTACAGTTGCTCTATAAATTAGAAATGGAGTATCATAGTTAATAAATGTAAAATCTAATATCTCAATATCTTTTGGTTTTAAATCAATTCTTTGATTTTTTCTGGCATATTCATAAGCACGTTTTCCGTTTATTTTCTTAGCAGAATGTATGGGTGGGATTTGTTTGTTGATTTTCAGTATTTCAGGTACAATGTTCTTAATTTGTGAAAATTCCAATCTTGGAACTTGTGCTTTTTCTATTAATTGTCCGGTGTTATCTCCACTATCAGTTTTTTCACCTAACTTCATTTTAACTAAATATTGTTTATTATTATTGGAGATCTTACCTGCCACTCTTGTAGCTTTACCAACACAAACTGGAAGCAGCCCTTCTGCAAATGGATCCAATGTTCCCGTATGTCCAATTTTTCTTATTTTTGTGATCTTACGTAGTCTTCTAATTACATCAAATGAAGTTAATCCTATGGGCTTATTGATCAATAGAATTCCTGAACTTTGCATCGAAGTTATCGACCTTTAAAGCTGTTTACGAATTTCTTTTATGATTTGCTTTTTTATATCAGGAAGGCTCCCTTTAATCTCACATCCGGAAGCTTTTATATGACCACCACCACCAAATTTTACAGCAATTTTGTTAACATCGATATCATTACTTCTCAAACTTAAGCGATATCTCCTTGAATTGATTTCCTGAAAACAAACTGTAGCCTTAATTCCTCTTGTACCCTTTACCCACCTAGTCAATTTTGATGTTGCTTCAGAATCCAAATTATACTGTTCTAACATTTCTAAGGTTGTCCCCATAAACAAGATCTGGTCATCTTCATAAGTTTGTATCTTAGATAGTACTTCTCCGATAAATTTCATCTGTTTAGGTGGTTTATTCAATAAGAAATGTTCAGTAATATAACCCGGTTTGATATTGTACTCCATAAGTTGGGAACAAATTCTAAAAGTCTCAGCATCTGTATTTGTATTTATAAAATTATCAGTGTCATTCAAAATAGTTGTATAAATCGCTTTAGCGATGTAATTAGCAGATTTTTTAGGAAATTTATTTAGCTCACTCTCGAATAAATTGAATAATATAGCTCCAACCGAAACCATGTTAGTATCAATATATGTTAAGGAATTTTCTATGAGTTCTCCTTCTTTATGGTGATCGATAGAAATTATCTTTGAAGCTGTCGGAATAAGTGGAGCACATGCACCAATCCTTGTTTTTTCATGACAGTCTAGAATGATTAAGAACTCGTAGTAATGATGATTTGAGAAAACTTGAGTTCTTTTCTCACCATTCAGGAATTCATAAATTTCAGGAGAAGATCTTTCTAAAATAACATCAGCTTTTTTCTCTTTAACGGCAATTATTTCTTGTAAGGCAAGTGCTGCAGGCAGACCATCGCCATCTGGGTTTTTATGAGTAACAATCGCTATAGATGTATATTTTTTAATTGCATCGCTCAATTCTTCCTTGAGTTTTGCAATATTATCTATTTTCATTCGTATTTATTTCTCATGATCAATCTTTTTTAGAAGCTCTTCGATATGTCTGGCATTTTCTAAAACCTCATCATATTTAAAGATCAATTGAGGAATTTTCCTCATGAATTTTGCTTTAGCAATTTCATTTTTAAGAAAGCCAGAACTTTTTTCCAGAGCTTTTTGAACTTCATCTCTATTTTCATCATTTAAATGAGTATAATAAACTTTAGCATAGGACAGATCATTAGTTAGTTCTATCTCAGTAATAGTAATCATGTCTAAATATTTATTACGCAGTTCAAAATTAATTGCTTTACTTAAGATCTTTTTTAGTTCACTCTGCATTCTCTGAATACGAATATTTCCCATGAGCAACCTTTGCTTTAAAGTTTTCTTTTCTTCTCAGCTATTATATAATTCTCAATGATATCGCCTTCTTTGATATCATTGTAATTCTCTATGCCAATTCCGCATTCTCGTCCTGCAATTACTTCTTTAGCATCATTTTTATAATGTTTTAGAGAATCCAGATTACCTTCATGAACAAGAATGTCATTTCTGAAAAGCCTAACCTTACCCTTGTTTGTAATTTTACCCTTTTCGACAGAGCAACCAGCAATAGCACCAACACCGGTGATTTTAAAAACTTGTTTAACAATAGCATTTCCGAGCGTTTTTTCTATGTGCTCGGGTTCTAACATACCGGACATTGCATTCTTAACATCTTCTATTGCTTCATAGATAATTTGGTATAGTTTAATCTGAACATTTTCTTGCTCAGCAAGTTTTTGAGCCTTACTCTGCGCTCTCACATGAAAGCCAATGATTATTGCATTAGAAGCAGCTGCTAAATTTATATCCGCTTCATTAATACCACCAACAGCTTTTCTGATAATATTTACCACCACTTCATCTGTACTAAGTTTTTGGAATGAATCACAAAGAGCTCCTACGGAACCATCTGTATCACCTTTAACTACTAATTTTACTTCAGACATCTTATTTTCTTTAATCTTCTGGAATAAATTATCAAGATTAGTGGTCGTTTGATATCGTTCTCTTTCTCTACGAACTTGTCTACGTTCAGAGCTAATTTGACGGGCAGTATTTTTGTCCTCAACTTTATTTACAATATCTCCTGCCTTAGGAACATCATTTAATCCATAGATAACTGCCACATCTGCAGGTTGGATTTTGGTTAGTTCTTGGCTATTTTCGTTTTCCATCTTTCTAATACTTCCGTGAGTAGCACCACAAACTATATTATCGGATTTTTCAATAAATCCTTCTTGAACTAGAATTGTTGCCATTGTTCCCATGCGAGAATCTTTTTTAGCCTCAATCACAATTCCTTTCCCAAATGTTAAATATGGTGCTTTAATTTCTTTCATCTCTGCTGAAAGTAAGATCGATTCTAACAACTCATCAATACCTTCACCAGTTTTAGCAGAACATTGTACCCAAACGACATCCCCACCATATTTTTCTAGCATCACATTTTGTTTCATGAGATCTGAAATCGTTCGATCTACATTAGCATCTTTAAGATCAATTTTATTTATTGCAACAATAATAGTTACACCAGCTGCTTTTGCATGATCTATAGCCTCGATTGTTTGTTGCTTAACACTTTCATTTGCAGCTACAACTATTACCGCAATATCTGTCAAATTCGCACCTCTGGCTCGCATTGCGGCAAAAGCTTCATGACCTGGCGTATCGAGAAAAGTAATTTTCTTTTTATTAAATTCTATTTGATAAGCACCAATATGCTGAGTTATTCCACCAGATTCTCCAGCAACAACATTAGTTTTACGAATTTTATCTAAGATCGCTGTTTTACCATGATCGACATGACCCATAACAGTAACAACAGGAGGGCGGACTTTCTTCTCAACATCTTCTTCTTCAGTAGTTTCTGTTTCTAATATATCTGAACCATACTCATCATGGAATTCAACATCAAAATCAAATTCATCACAGATCATTTCCAAAGAATCCTTATCCAAGCGTTGGTTCATTGTAACCATCTGACCTAAATTAAAGAATTTAGCGATAATCTCAGTTGGTGCAACGCTCATTAATTTAGCCAATTCACTAACAGATGTAAACTCATTAATCACTAGTTTTGATTCTTTTTTCTTATCTTTTTCATCTTTTTTATATTTCTTTTTACTCTTAGCAGTAGCTTTTAATGTCTTCTTAATATTTTTTGATATTTCAGCCTCTTTTTGTTCAGCTGTTTTCTTTCTACCTTTAGAAGCTTCGTATCTATCTTGTTCTTGTTTTTTTTCCAGCTTTTCTTTTTGTAATCTTTTTTTCTCTCTTTTAGAAAGCCCTTCAGGAATAACATCTGGTTGTTTAGGAGGTTTTCTTTCAGTTTGAACAGACTTCTTCTTTCTACCTCGTTTCTTCTTCTTCTTAATATCTTTTTTGACAAACTTAGGAATACTCTTCTTACTTTTTTGAGTTGTTTTCTTTTGCTCTGTCTTATCTCTTTGAGTTTTTCCCTGCTTTTTATCTTTGCTTTTTTTCTTCTTCTTTAATACTATCTTCTTATGATATGCTGCGCTATCATGTTGCCTCTTTTTGATATTCTCAACCTCTTGCATAAACATAGCACGGATTTTTTTCTCAACTTTTTCATCAACAGGGCTCATATGGCTTTTTACTTTCACACCTATATCTGCTAGATGTTTTTTGAGTGCAGCTGTTGAAATCTTTAATTCTTTTGCTAATTGATGTACTTTAATAGCCATTATTCCTCCAGTTTTATACCAAGTCTATTATTCCTTTCGAAAAATTGCTATCTTCTACGCTGATAATACCAATTTCTCGAACTTTGAATGAGCTACTGATCTCTGCTTTTGTACTAAACTCTATCACTTTTACATTATAAGCACCCGCAAAGGCAATACAACTTTTTTTAGTCTTCTTAGCAAGATCAGATGCAATTATCATTAATCTAGAATTTCCAATGAAACAAGATTTTTCACAAGCATCATAACCGGTTTTTATCTTGCCAGCTTTCCTTGCTAAATGCAACAAATTCATAATTTTTTTCTCATTCATATTTTATGCTTTTTAACCCATTTATCAATTTTCTTTATACATTTATTTTCATCACAAACATAATATCCGCGATCCTGAATGTTCCGTTTCAGATCAAAGATCACATTATTCTTTATAATTGCGAAACGAATCAATTCGGACACACTTTTTTTTCTTCTGCAAACTACACAAGTTCTCTGAGGAATATGTGCAGCATGTGACGATCTATTTACCATTAGAAGAACTTAGCGGAATCTTTGATTTTTTTTGCTGTTTTCGTACCCAAACCTTCTAAGTTGCACAGCTCTTTAATAGATGCTTCATAAATATCCTGCACTGAGGTATAACCATACTTTTTTAAAATTTCTGCAACTTTACTAGTCACACCATCCAGATCGCTTACATGGCTTGTAACCCTGAGTTCTTCCGAGATCTTATCTTCAAATTCTTCTTCTAAATATATATCTAGTTTATAATCAGTTAATTTAGCAGCTAGTTTCACATTCTTACCACGTTTTCCTATAGCAAGATTTTTGTTTTCTCTACTAACAATAATCCTAGCAAATTTTCCTCTCTCAGCTAAATACACCTTATCAACCAGATCAGCGCCAATTGCATTAGCAATTAACTGTTCAGGGGAATCGTCCCAGAGAACTACATCAACTTGTTCGTTATTCAGTTCTTTACGAATCGCTTCAATCCTAACTCCATGAGGGCCAAGGCATGCTGCGACAGCATCTATGTTTTCATTCAAAGACTTAACTGCTACTTTTGATTTCATACCAGGTTCGCGTACTATTTTTTTTATTTCGATCTCTCCCGATGAGATCTCAGGTATCTCATTCTCAAATAATCTCTTAACTAGCTCGGGGCGTATTCTAGAGAGAATAACAACAACATCTTTTCTACGCTTACGAATATTAACAACATAGGCTCTTATGATATCACCTGTTTTATAAAATTCATCATCAACCTGTTCATCAAGAGGAAGTAGAGCGTCCGTATAACCAAGATCAACCAAATAACCAAAATAATCTTCTTTTCTTATCCGGCCAGAGACGATTTGATTTTTCTGCTTTTCATAATCAAATAATATTCTATCTTCTTCCAAAGCTTTAATTCTTTCCATAATTGCTTTTCTGGCATTTTTTATTACTTTTGGTTCGAATTCTTGCAATTGCATTTCAATAGGGATTTTATCACCTAATTCAATATCCGGTGCATTTATTTTCGCATCTTCCAAAGATATTTCACCCAATGAATGATCTTGCTCCACAACAACTTTCTTAAATTTTACAAGCATTTTACTTGCATCAAAATCAGAAACGATCTCTAATTCATTATCCGAAGTTAATTTCTTAGATATTGCTTGATACAACCCCTCTTCAATAATCTCAGCTAATTTATTTTTATCCAATTGTTTCAAGTTTGCCAATTGAGAAAGAGTCCCCATTAAATTATTACTCATAATTTCCTCATTAATTTATTTTCTATCTTTTAGATCTTTTTTATAATCAAAATACACTCTTGCCTTTTTAATATTCACTAATGGAATTTCTGCTGTTGCATCAACAAAATCCATTTTGATCACATCTGGTAATACTTCTTTTAACACACCGATCTTTTTAATATTCTTTTTACCATTGGAAAAGGTTAGTTTAACCTTTTCTCCAATAGCTCCTAAATAATGTTTTTTCAATTTCAAATCTCGTTCTAGGCCAGGAGAAGATACTTCAAGAAAGTATTTACTACTTCCAAAATCCTGTTCATCCAGAATATCTGAAATAGCTCTACTCACTTTTTGACACTCTTCAACGGTTACATCATTGATTTTAGTAATGTAAATAATAATAATAAGCCCTTTGGAAGCGTGCTTTAATTCAATATCATAAAGGGCTACTTTATTTTTATTACACACTTGCTTAGCTATCTTTTCAATTTTTTCCAACATACAATATATCCCGTTTATATTAACAAACCACTGTGAACAGTGGTTTTTATTTTTTATCAAAAAAAACGCTGACTTGTAGCCAGCTAAAAAATATGTGCTTTTCGCATTTTTTATTGATTTACGAAAATAAAATTAGACCCCAGCTGTCAAGACTTAATTCATATTGCTTATATAAATGTAGCAAGTTAAAGATTGACAGCTTATAATTCATTTATCCAATTGTTAAATTGAAGGAGGTTCTATGAAATACAAAATTGGTGTTTGCCAATTTAAGCCTAAATTTTTAGATACTACCTATAATTTGGAACAAATGAAAAGTTTAGTCGGAAATATTCAAGCAGATCTCATCGTTTTACCTGAACTCGCAACTTCAGGTTACTTCTTCAACTCAAAAAAACAATTAATAACAATCTCAGAAGATGCATATCAGGGGCAAACTGCCGATCTGTTTTTGAAACTTGCAAAAAAGAACAAAACTAGCTACGTTGTAGGTTTCTCAGAAAAATTTAAAGATAAAATATTTAATTCATCCATGTTGGTCAATCCAAACGGAGATATTCATGTTTATCGTAAAACTCACCTATTCTACGAGGAAACAAAGTGGTTTAATCCTGGTAATACAGGCTTTAAAGTATTTAATGCGAAGGACAATGTTAAAGTTGGAATGATGATTTGTTTCGATTGGATATTCCCGGAATCTGCCAGATCATTAGCATTGAATGGTGCTCAAATTATTGCTCATCCTGCCAATTTAGTTCTCCCATGGTGTCAACAAGCTATGATAACTCGTTCTCTCGAAAATAGAGTGTTTTCCATAACTGCGAATAGAATTGGTAATGAGCAAAACGACTCTCAAAAACTCACATTTACTGGCTTGAGTCAGATGTTAAATACAAAGGGTGAAGTTCTGAAAAAATTAAATAAGACCGAAGAATCAGTTCATTTAGTTTCAATTGATCCAGAAAAGGCGGATGATAAAAGCATAACAGAGTATAATAACGCATTTGGAGATAGAAGAACAGAATACTATAATCTATGATAAAACAAAAAATCGCTGCAGTCCTTTTTATCATTATTCTTGTTGTAAATTTTATTTTTCTCAAACCTTTTAAAGTAATTTATATAGATTCGACGAGCGATCTGGAAAACCTATTTTCCACACCTCAAAAAAACATCGAAGTACATCTGGAAGAAGGCATCTACTCTTTGAAGAAGAAAGTTTTTATAGATTCGAGTTGTGGAAATTGTGAAAATCCGGATACACTGATCACTGCATCAAAAGGACTACAAATCTCTGGGAAGAATGTAAAATTGATCGGATCTAAAAACGGAAGAGCGATCATTAAAACCAAGGCAGGATACGGACTATTTATAAAAGATTGTAATAATTGTATTTTAGAAAATCTTGTAATTACAGAAGGGATTAGAGATACAAATCCTTTTGCTACAGATGCTGCTATTGTTGTTAAAAATAGTGATGTGAGTATTAGAAACAATTTGATCCATAAAAATCTGGGAGATTCAAGTATTGTATCCAAAGATATTGTTGGTATCATGGGAATTTGTGGTCGAGAAAATTCTAAACTAAAAATTATTAATAATGAAATATTACGGAATTCCTGGGACGGCATTACCTTGTATCGAGATGCACAAGCAATTATAAATAACAACATAATTGACGGTATTTCAAGAGATGATGAAAGATATCCATATGGTGGAAGAGGAGTAGCAATTGGAATTACATGGAATGCTTCTGCAACTATAAAGAATAATTTATTAAAACGATATTGGAAAGGAATTGGACTCTTTGTAAATGCAGAAGCCGATTTAGAGAAAAATATTATTGAAGATATGACGACCTGGGGAATTTCTCTCTGGGACGCTGGGGAAGGCAACCCAAAAGGAAAGATTAAGAATAATATTATCTATAATTGTGGGGCAATGGGAGTTTCTATTTCCTCGTCTACCGAGACAAATCCGGGATATTTCACAAATAACGTTATAGTCGAAACAGCTCAAGATTCTTCCTATGACTCTGATGAATACTATGGTTACCAATGTGCACTTGCAAAACATTCAATACCGAAAAACTTCATAATCAGCGATAATATTTTCTATAATAATCGAGTAATATCTAATAAATTACCAGATTATAATGTTTCAAAAAAAGAGTTTAATCGTATTATGCAGTTAAATAGTGTTTGGATGATGAATATTTCGCATATTGCCAAATCAAATTTTTATCGAAAATTTATTGAATAAATGATCCTCAAAAAGAACTTCTTTAGTTACTGCAACAATTTAATCGTCACCAATCTATTTTGATCTCATAAGGGATCGGATCTTTCAGACCTGCTTCTTTAAACGCATTGATTCGCAAAACACAGCTATCGCATTTTCCGCATGCGATTTCATTATTCTTATAACAGCTCCAGCTATACTCTAAGGGTGCTCCTAATTCTGCACCAAGTTTGATGATCTCTGCTTTTCGTTTATGAATTATTGGGGTTCGCAATTTTATATTGGTTTCATCTTTTGTACCTAGATCGATAGCTTTCTCTAGAGCTTTATAAAAACTTTCTCTACAATCGGGATATCCGGAACTATCTTCTTCTACTGCTCCAATGTAGATTCGATCTGCTTTGATAACTTCAGCCCAACTGGTAGCAATAGTTACTAAATGCGCATTTCTAAAAGGAACATAGGATGATGGGACACCCGAGCTTTTACAATGATCTTCAACCTCCATTTTATCATCAGTTAAACTAGATCCTCCGATCTGCTGAAGGTAACTCACATCGACTACAAGAACATCCTTGTACTCGTAAAATTCTTTTATTTGATCAAAACTCTTCATTTCCCTTACTTCTGTTTTTTGCCCATAATTCAAATGCAAAAAAAATAATTCATTACACTCTTTATTTGCTATCGCGGTTGTTACTAGACTATCCATTCCTCCACTTAACAAAACTATCCCTTTCATAATATCCTCTTTTTAAAATTTTTAATAAAAACGTAGAACGTCTAATTTTTGATTTTAGTCAAACTTTCCTTATATTTTTCCAATATTCTCACGGCAGAGCGCATAGAAAGAGGATCAACATAGAGTGTTTGCTGATTTTCATAAGTTACAAATCCCGGAGCACTTTTGCGAGGTTTGCGCACATATCTGATCTGAGTGAAATCAACAGGAACGTTTGACGAATTCTTTGCTTTACTATAATAAGCAGCTAATCTACAGCATAAAGTCTTCAATTTGGGTGGAAGTTTATTTTTATTTAAGTTCCTTAATAACACATGAGTTCCATGAAATATTCTAGTGTGAAACCACCAATCATAAGGTTTAGCTAATCTTGTTGTGAGTTGATCGTTCTCTTTACTAGTCCTTCCTATGCAAATTTCCCAATCAGAGTTAATGGAGATTTTCTTAAATTTAGAACTTTTATTTTTCTTAGGTTTCTTAGTTTTCTTAACTTCTAGGAAATATTCTATTTCTTTGATTTCAAATATCTCCTTCTCCAGATCTTCTACCTCATTTCTTGATATGATGATCTGTTGAGCAATTTTTCTTTTACCTGATTTTGATTTTCTAAACTTTTTGAAAAAATATTCAATATTTTGCTGTGCATTTTTATCTTTGTTCAAAGGTATGGTTATAGTGGGAAAATTTTCCTTATAGTAATTTTTGAGTTTGATCTCTTCCATACCATTTTTTATTTTTTTAAAATTCGCTTTAAGAAGCTCAGCGTAGTGTTCCCATTTTTCAATTTGAAGTGAATCTTTATATTCTAGCTTCAACTTTTCGATCTTTCTTTTTTTCTTTTTTATCTTTTTTTTAATTTTTTTTATCTTACTTCTTCTTATCTTTTCGTTGCGTTCTACAAAGATCCAGTTATAATAAAATTCATTGAAGAGATCGTTCATATTATCAAATTGTCTATCAACCTCTGCATTCTCTAGGAATTTTCCTTTTTTCGTAATAGAAATTGGATATTTAACTTCATCTTTAAGAATCTGATAATTTGTTTCAGGTGGCTGATACTTAATCCCCGGTAAGATCTGCCTGTGTTTATTCTCCGCAAAACTTATTTTTTTTATACAATCTATAATTTTGCTATCAAATTTTTGAATTATTATATTTCCGTATCTTGGGATGAGTTCTAAGATCACTTTATATTGTGATTTTTTATTATAAATATCAATTTTTGTAAATAACAAGCTAATAATTCTATCATTATTAATTTCTAACTTCTCTAATTTACTTTTATTTAAATGCGTATTGAAATTATCTAATTCTGCTCTTTGAGTAAAAGGTAAAATGTCGTTATCTGTAAAAAACAGAAATGCTTCTCTGGAAGAAAGCGAAATTTGAAGATAGTTTTTCCAATTGAGAAATTTAATTTTGTATTGATCTTCAAACTTAAGGATCTCATCGAAAAATAAATGTTGTTCTTCGTTCTCCGAAACCCATTCTTTTAAATACTTATATTTCATAATTACACTTCATCATTTATTAGTGAAATCGAACCAGCATAAAATGGCTGGATCATACCCGATTTCATTTGTAGTAATATTGCTCCTTTATTATTTAAGCCTAATACTTTACCTGAAAAACGGTCAAAACTTGTATCCAAGATAACTTCTTTCCCTTTCAGATAAGAATGTTTTTTATAATATTTTATATCAAAACCATCTTCAATGAATTTTGGTAATTTTTTTGCAAAATTAGCAAATAACTTACTGATCAGTAATTCATTTTCAATCTTTTTGTTCAAATATAACTGAAGAGATATTGCCTGTTTCTCTATTTCTTTGGGAAAATTATTAATATTAGTATTTATTCCTATCCCGATCAAGTGGTATTTTTTTGAATTTAGTTTTTCCGATAAAATCCCGGCTAATTTTTTGTTTTCTAAATAAATATCATTCGGCCATTTAATTTTTAATTTCTTTTTTAATTCCGGGAATAATTCTATTAATGTTTGGTGAATACAAATCCCAGTAAATATCGTAATGTTAGATTCGACAACCAGCCCGTATAAGCCTGCTGTAGACCAAATACCTCCTTCGGGAGAGTACCAAGAATTGTGATTTCTGCCTTGCCCGGAAGTTTGTTTTTCGGAAATAATCAAAAAATTCCCACTAATTTCATTTTTCTTTAGCAAATTATGTGCATATTTGAATGTTCCGGTACAGTTTTTTAGTTCAAGAATTTCATCAAATAATAATATATCTTTCATAATTTATAATATCAACATCGAATCACCATAACTAAAGAATCGATACCTTTTATCAACAGCAATTTTATAAGCATTCATAATGTTTTCATATCCAGCGAAAGCAGAGACAAGCATCATCAGAGTAGATTCTGGCATATGGAAATTTGTGATCAGTCCATCAATAATTTGAAGCTTTTTCCCTGGATATATAAAAATATCCGTCCAATGAGATCCGGATCTTAATTTACCATTTTCTGCAAAACTTTCTAAAGTTCTTGTAGTAGTTGTACCTACTGCGATGATCCTTTGTCCATTTTCCTTTGCTCTGTTCAGTTTATTAGCAGTGAATTTAGAGATCCTGCAATGTTCACTATGCATCTTGTGTTTTTTAATATTATTTGCTTTCACTGGTCTGAAAGTACCAAGTCCTACATGCAAAACAACTTCACAAATTTCAACCCCTTTAGTTTTGATTTTTGCCAATAAATTCTCTGTGAAATGTAATCCTGCTGTCGGAGCTGCAACTGATCCCTGCTTTTGAGCATAGACCGTTTGGTATCTCTTTTTGTCAATATTAGTTGATTCACGTTTAATGTAAGGTGGTAAAGGCATATTTCCATTTCTCTCGAGATTTTGCCAAAAATCACCTCTCCAGTCAAATTCTACAATCCGATTGCCTTGGTTAGCATAATCTACGATCCTAGCTCGGAATTGTTCACCAAAAACTACTTCCGCCCCTTTTTTTAATCTTTTCCCAGGTCTGACTAAACACTCCCATCTGGCTGAAGATTTCTGATTTAATAGAAAGATCTCGACTTGTGCTCCGGTAGTTTTCTTTCCTAACAATCTAGCCGGAATCACTTTTGTCTTATTCAAAACTAGCATATCTGTCGGCTTTAAGAAATCAATAA
The DNA here is from genome assembly GCA_001577185.1 of Cloacimonetes bacterium TCS62. Classification (GTDB taxonomy): domain Bacteria; phylum Cloacimonadota; class Cloacimonadia; order Cloacimonadales; family TCS61; genus TCS61. The sequence continues at coordinate 29,412 of LSCM01000001.1, forward strand.
CATCACTAAAACTTTTATGATGTATTTTACCAGAAGCTTTTTCCAAACATAATAACCTTGATTTTGAACGTTTATCTTTTGGATATTGAGCAATTAGCTCTTCTGGTAATTTATACCAGTAGCTACTCTTTTGTGTTAAGGATTTTTTCTGCATCTTTTAATATCGCCTTAAAATGTCCAAATATTATCTTACTGCTCATTCTCACAGGTATCTTATATTCATCTGCAGTGAGCCAAATCTTAATTTTTCCAGTTTGCTTAAAAATAGCTTCTCCTTCAATGATCGGTTCAACGACAAAACACTCTTTCTCCCCAAGAATCGTATTCAATATCTCCTTCTTAAGAACAATAATATCAGCTGGATAATTTCTTCCGTCAGCTGTAACATTTATTGTGATCGTATCTCCAACGGAAAGTTCTTTTAAACGCAGGTAATAGAAAGCACTTAATATATCTTGGGTGTTGGGAGGGATCTTGATCTTTTCTTCCTTGAAATTATTGATTTTCTTTTTGTATTTCATATATATAGTAATATTTTGTTCAGGATAATAAAAGTGAATTCTATGCTGTCTATAACTGCCTTCACTCAATTTTTTCGTAAATCTTAAGGTTTCTAAACTTTCTTTTGACCATATCGATTCGATTTTATCCCTTACTTTATAAAAGTTATCGAAAAAATTATTGGTTTTTGCGATTGATGTTATTTTAAAACTTGGAATTGTATCTTTATAAGCAAAATCTTCAATTTGCAGTTCTGCCTGTCCGGCAGTAATAATACCATATTTAATATCAAATGTGAGCTTTTCTCCCACCTCGAAAGCAGCTAAATTCACGAATATTATAGCAATCAGAAATATTAAAAGCAATCTCAAAATGCTTCTCCCCCGATAATTACGGGACTAAAGCCGTAGTCACTGACACAAAAATCAATTCTAAGGTTGAACATATCATCAGGAAATACCGTGATCCGTAAACCAGTTCCATAAGAGTAACGAAGATTTTTCAAATTGAGATCTTCAGCTTCTTCAAATACTTCTCCTACATCAAAAAAGGCGACGAATCCCAATTTCTTCCAGAGCTTACTTCTAAATGGAAAAACTCGATATTCCGCTCTTGAAAAAAGCGATTGTTTGTTGATAAACAGATCATAAGGGAAACCTCTCACCTCACTTCCTAACTTCGGTAGCATTAAAGGTACATCTTCGCTAGTGAATTTATAACCAGAAGTTAACGCCAGATTCTGATTTTGTGAAAACGCAAGAAATTTTTTAGCAGTAAATTCCGATTTTATATGATCTAAATTTTCTTCAGCCATACTTTTGTAACCAATTATATTATATTCCAACATATGTCCAGAAGTAGAATAAACATCAGAATCACGTGAATCATAAGTAATACCTGCACCTAGACCAAATAATTGAGAAATATCCAATCCACAAATATTTTCTTGAACTAATGAACAATCTTCACTAAAATCTATGATATCTGAATTATGAAATTCTGAGAGAGCAGTAAAAGACCAATTTTCTGATAGTTTTCTGGTAAATTCAAATTCTACTAAAATATCTTTGGAAGTATACTTTTCCAGCTCAGCATCAATATTCTGATTGCCGATACCGTAAAATTCTGCCGGCCAATAATCATATTCTATTCTAGGTCTGAATTTATATTTCCCTTCAGGTGAAACTAATTTGGTTTCTAATAGGGTATGGAACTGTTTTTTAGTAGTATATGAAGTTTTTAATGTTAACCTCTGTTTTTCTGCCTTTTCAGGATAGTCTTTAAACTGGAATCTGCTGTAACTTGTTACCCCAAAAAGATACTCTGTGTCATCAGAATAAGAGAACATCGGGAAGGCAGCAATATCCAGACTAATTAGATCAATTGAAAAAGCATTAAAGAAAAGTATTATCAAAAGAGCCATTTTCCACATTAGAGTTTACCACCTGTGATAAAAAATTCTTCACCAGTAATATAGGAATTCTCCTTTGATAAAAGGAAATTACTCAATCCAAATAAATCCTCAAAAGTAGCAGACCTTTTTAGTGGAATATTCTTCACTTTTTCTTTGTAATATTCTGCTCTGAATCTACGATAACTTTCTGAAAAATGGCTTTCATCTATTTTGATAGGACCCGGTGAAACTGTATTTATAATGATGTTATTTTTGGCTTCTTCAGCTGCAACAGTCCTGGAAATATTTGCAATGGCAGATTTAGATGCTGCATAAGCAGAGCCTTTCGGTAAACCTATCCGGGATACATTCGAACCAAAAAGAATGATCTTGCCATAGCTGTGTTTTCTGAAAACTGGAATCACAACTCGTAAAAGATTAAAGGTTCCGATGATATTCCCCTGAATAATGTCCTGCCAAATCTGTGGATCGGTTTCTGCTAGTGGTTTGAAATCGTGACTTCTTACGGTTGCTGTGTGAATGATCTTTTCCGGTTGCCATTTAGTTTCTTTCAGCAGTTGCTGAAACTTACTCTTAAGCAAGGTGAAATTATTTAGATCTGCCTGAATCAATTTCACATTAGGCTTTTCTAATATATCCTTAAGCCTATCTGCTTTATTCCTGATGATCAGAATTACATTATCTTGTTTGTCCGCAAATTTCCGGGCAAAATAAGAACCAACATTTCCATTTGCACCACTTATGATTATTGCATTATTCTCCATATTTACCTATTCCCAATAATTTCTACTCAGCTTTTTTAATAATAGTGTCCAAAATTTTATGAGCTACTTCAAATTTTTCTCCATCATATTTCTTCTGTGAATCCTTGCTAATTACAGTAATACATGTTTCATCTTTTCCAGATACTTTAAGATCATTGGCACAAATAAAATCCAAGTTCTTCTCGTTCAATTTTACTATGGCATTTTCCACAATATCGTTAGATTCTGCCGCAAAACCAACTAATATTTGTCCATTAGTTCTATTGTCACCAAGTTCTTTTAGAATGTCATTTGTTCTGTTTAGTTCAAGTTTAAAATTATCGGTTTTTTTTATTTTCTGTTTTGAATATGTTTTAGGTGTGTAATCTGCAACAGCAGCAGTCATGATTGTAATGTCAGCAGCTTCATACTCTTTGGAAACGACCTGGTGCATTTCCTCAGCGCTGTAAGCTTCAATAGAATCCAAATATTCGGGTACTTTATCTGAAACACCAGCATAGACTAATTTTACATTTGCTCCTCGTATATGTGCTGCTCTGGCAATAGCTAAACCCATTTTTCCACTTGAATAATTTGTTATAAAACGCATAGGATCTATTTTTTCCTGGTTTGCTCCGGCAGTGACTAAAATATTCTTACCAACAAGATCTTGTTTGTAGCTGATATAAGCAGAAATATAGTAAAATATTTCCTTATTATCAGGATAACGTCCCTTGCCTTCATAGCCACATGCCAGCATACCAATCTCTGGTTCCATAAATAAATAACCCAGATCAGTAAGTTTAGTTATGTTCTTTTGTACTATCGAATTATTGAACATATTTATGTTCATAGCTGGGATAAAAAATACTGGTGATGTAATTGCCATAATCGTTGTAGAAAGAAGATCATCAGCTATACCGGAAGCTACTTTACCAATAATATTAGCTGTTGCAGGAGCTATGACTAATAAATCTGCCCAATCTGCTAAAGAGATATGTTCAATGTCAGCTTCTTCATTGAACATTTTAGTTATTACTGGTTGGTGTGTTATCGATTTAAAAGTAATAGGTTTAACAAACTCACAAGCATTATTTGTCATAATGGTTTTAACAATAGCTCCGGATTTCGTCAATCTACTAGCTAGATCTACTGCTTTATATGCTGCTATACCGCCGGTAATTCCTAATAATATTTTCTTCCCTCTTAGCATAATATGCTCCTTAAAATCTTTCATTCAAACAAAATAAGTAGGATTATTTGTAAAGCAATTTTGTTTTTCATTGACACTAATAGTACTATCTTACAGAATTTGTACAGAGTTGAACTAAAAAAATTAAAATAAGGAGGAAATATGCAAAGAATGACTATATTGATCATAGTGATTTTGTTAATAGTTGGGAATTTATTTGCAGAAACTCTAGAAGAGACAATAGAAGATCTTTCGGGCAAAGCTGCAGAAGGCTATGTTGGACCAATTGTATCTGCTTTCGGAACAAATCTAAATGGTGGGTGGTATCACAAAGCTCCCAAAAGTAAATTCTTACATATCGATATCGAATTTGGAATCGTGTTTATGGGTACTACTTTCCCCGATGATGTTAAAGATTTTGATGTAAATGGAAATTTCCGTTTTACTGAAGTTCAAGCTGATAGTTTAACAAAAAATTTTTCTGATTCTCCAGAATTGCAAGAAGCTCTTATGGAAGCTATTATGCAACAAGATTTTGAAGTAGGAATTCATGGTCCTACAATTATTGGTTCAGCAGATGAAGAAATTGTTATAGATTTTCCTGAACAAGAAATCACGGTTGAATATGAAGTAGCAGGACAGACAATAGAAACTACAGAAACAATCGATAGTTTACTTATTCATACAGGTGTTAGTGGTATTTTAGAAGATATGCCAATGTTGCCGTTAGGCGCACCTCAACTTAGTGTAGGTACATTATATGGGACAAAACTTATCGCTCGTTACTTACCACCAATGGATCTAGGAGAAGAATTAGGTGAATTTAGTTATACTGGATTAGGTATCCAGCACAATCCAAAAGCATGGATATTTTTACCAATACCAGTAGATGTGAGTGCATCATTCTTTACTCAACACATGGAATTGGGTAATTATATTTCAGCTAGAGCAAATGCTTTTGGAATTAATGTAAGTAAGCAATTTGGCTTTAGAATGCTTAATATTACACCTTATGCCGGAATGATGCTAGAAAATTCTGTAATGGAATTTACTTACGATTATGTTATTGGGGAAAATCCTATTTCAGGAGAACCCATGGAGCAGAACGTAAACTTTGAAATAGAGGGAGAAAATAATTCTCGTTTAACAATTGGGACTTCACTACGTTTAGGAGTTTTTAACTTAAATGCGGATTATAACATTGGTTCTTACAATTCATTCACTGCAGGATTTGCAGTAGGATTTTAAACCTTAAATTATCTAAAGAAGCCCATTCAAACGGGCTTCTTTGCTATGGAGATAATATTGAAATTCGATGATGTAATATTTTCAAGGAAAAGTATTCGCAGTTTCAGTGATCAAGAAATATCAGATG
>LSCM01000010.1 GCA_001577185.1 Cloacimonetes bacterium TCS62
GTCTTTATTTTTTGTCCCTTGATATTATAAATTGATAGATCGACCTTACCCTCGGTGGGAACGGTGAATTGGATCTTGGTGGATGAACTGCGTCCGACCCCGGTAGCTGCCGGTTTAAAAGGATTCGGATAATTGATTAAACTAGTTTTACTTAGAAGATTTTCATTTACATCTACAGTATTAGTGTATATCTTTAGAGAGCTTGTGATCATACCAACTTGAGAGGGAAGAAAGGAATAGTTGTAAACATCATTTACAAGACCTTGCCAAATATTATTTTCAATTTGTAAATTTGCTAGTAATGATGCCGGTAGCTGAGACAGATCTAGATGTAAAATTATAGATTCCATTTCTGTACATGATATCTCAAAATTCCAGATCAAAGAATCCTGGTGATCAGGGCCTATAGATTCTCGAAAATCACTGGATAATTTAGTAAAGTCATAATAATTATCACTGAATACGCTATAGATCGAAATTTGTTCCTCTCTTGGTTTTATGGGCGGTTGAGCATTATCTAACATAGAATCGAAATCTACACCAGCATATTCATCAGTACCTAAAATTAACATATCAGAATCTGTTTGACTCACAGTTAAAGAGATGGACCAATCCGGCTCTGGTAAATTTAGATAGCCGCGATTATATGGTGTAAAAATACATTTCTGGTCAATATCGTTTTCCATAGATGAATAGATATAAAAAGATTGCATAGGCTCTATTACATCGATTGATTCATAATTGCCATCTTCATAAATGAATATAGAATTATGGATTCTTCCGCTCCAGGCCATGTATGAAAAACGGTAATTATGATAATTATTTATAAATCTAAGATCTTTCTTATGATAAGAACATAAATGAGGATTGCTAATTAAATTCCATCCTTTTTTTAGATCGATCATCATAGAATTTCGCTTAATATCTCCATGATGAGTAAAAGATCCACCACTTTCTGCATTCAACCAATATCCTTTTCCAAATTCAAATTGTTCATCTAAGCGATATTGGCCTTCTCTTAGTGGAAATAGCAATTCTGAACTTTCACCAAATACGATCTCAGAAGATAATTCTTCACTAATCCAAGGATTAGAAATTGTCTGCCAGCCTGCATCGTATTCCAAACTTATCGGTGCTTGGAATATACCGATAGAATTTTCATTTGTATATCGAAAAACTTCATCTTCGATCGAGTGAATATCTAAAACAAAATGAGCATTTTGCAAATTTAAAAGCTCTGGGATCGTCCAAGCGATCTCTGTCACTTCATTTGTTAAGTTATTGGCAATTTGTATACTATCGGTTGAACTGATCAAAGATAATGTGGAATATTCTATCAAATCAGCATATGAGTAAGACCAATCAATTTCTATCACTTCTTCTGAAAGATATAATCCTTCCTCATCATCCCCAAATTCAGCAATTGGCTTAAATAGACCCCAGAAAAGGGTGAATTCATAGTCATCGAGTCCTATTGGGTAGAAAATATGACTATTATTTTGCAAATTGATATATTGATCTCCCTGTTCATTACGGAGGTAGATTTTTCCAAAATGGTAGTTAAAATTAGATGATAATTCGATTTGAATAGGTTCATTCAGTAAATCAGTTTGAATTCTAAGATCATAAGAATAGAAAGTATCAAAAGGATCAAATTCACCATAGACCTCCCGTTGCAGATTCATGTAGTTTGGATTCCAATTTACCTCATGAAAAGCTGCGTGGATATAATCTGTTTGAGGGGTAAATTCTTTAGGAAGATCATAATATTGGTCATAACCACTTGTGGCATAAAGATTTTTTGCAAACGCTACAGAATCTATAATTAAATCATCATTGCTTATAAATAGCTTAAAAATATTTTGAGGTTGGCAACTTCGCTGGATCTGTGAAAAAAATTCATATCCGTTTTGATTATCCCAGGATAATTTGTAAGTATAATTCATATCATTGGAAACACTATCATCGGTATAGGTAAATGATTCTCCTTGGATTGATGAACCTAAGAGTTCTGGATCAGTTTCCCAAGATGCGATCAATTCATATTCTTCTCCTTCTAGCTTTCGGAAAATACTAAATCCTTGATTACCAACTTGGATCTCAGCAATCCAATGCAGCTGAACTTGAGCATCTTCACCGATCGCTACAAAATTTGAGATAACAACAGGTGTTGTGTATAGACTTAATTCTTCAGTGAAGGGTGAATTATTTCCATTTTTATCAATTGCTCTCAGGCGGAAAAAGTATTCCGTATTATAATAAGATAAATTTACCTGTTGTTCAGAATGATTTGGACTGGCTAGAATGGCATTGTTTTCTCTGTTTAGTACTTCGTAATTGTTGGTAGAAATAGGTTCATCAGCATACTGTATTTCGTAGGTAAAAAAATCGAATGATGAAATCGGGTCCCACTCTAAATTAATGTTACTTTCTGAATCAGATGGATTCGCTACAAAATTCTGTGGAGCTAATGGAGTTTCTCCGTCATTTAAGTCTAAAACTTGGGGTAGAACTTGGGTCATTGCATCTACCCAATGATCATAATACTGAATTGTATTTGTGAATAATTCATCAAGATCATATTCACCTGAAATCTCGTCGAAGCCATAAAACCAATGGTATGCTTCTTCGGTTTCATCGTATGAATTGGGTAGCTCATCCATTTCCAGATGGAAAAAAGGTTCAAACACATCGAATCTATTCCAGTTACTGAAACTATAAGCCATCTGACGATTATTACTATAACCAGGTAGATCGACTTGATCGTTCACGGGATATGGCTCACCCTGCCAATTATAAAAATAAAAATCGTATAGATCATAATTTACAGCATAATAATCATTTAAATAAACATTTTCATGAGTTCCAATACTATTTGCAGGCCAAATTAGATGTTCTCCAAGATTAATAAGATCTATATGTAATTCTGAAAGATCTCGAATCGGGAGATTTGGACAATATTTTCCGCTACCTGCAGAAACCTGACAATCTGCATGATTATCGTGTCGATCCCAATCATAACTATGGATTTGAGCAGAGAATTCTCGTCTGCCGAAATCTGCTCTGATCTTGTTGCAAAAAGATTTATAAGCTATCGTGAAGGGATGATCATCTCTCCGGGAAGGATCGCTCAAAGATAGAGAATTGTAATATGGTCCTCCCTGCATCCATTGCACTTCTCTTCCCGCACCTGCTATTAGGAAAAACATAGCATCCCAATTCGTAAAACATTCCCAAGCTACTGCTGGTGCTATAAAATCATCATTTGGATGAGGTACAGTAACTATTATAGGATTTGTAGCTTGAGGATTATAAACGTAAAGTCCCCAACCGAAATCAAAAGACCCTTCCTCATCGTCATAAGTCGCAGCAGTTCCATTGTCATCATAGTATTCCATATTTATCTGTTCACGTAGCAGGTAATATGTTCTTCCAGTATCGATATCATTAAATTTAGCAACTTGATAAGGAATATTTAGGAGATTAATAGCATTCTGAGCTAGCTGATAATCACCAGATAAAAATGTTGTGACTATCTCTGACCAAATTTGTAGAGTGTCATCCGAAGTAATATAAAATTCACCAAATCCATTTGTTTGTTGATCCCAAGGTGAATATAAATTATAATCTTCTTCGGCAATCCCCTCGGATATGTGCGAGATCCAGTTATCGTATTGACAATTCTGAGTATTTTTATACAAAAAATCCTCAAAGGATGCAGTTTCCTCTATAATCCCAATACAATAAACTGAAAAGAAAAACAAAAATATTATTAATAATTTTTTCATACTATTAACACTAAATCTGAATTTGTTTCGTTTACTGTCAATTTCAAATTACAGAAATTTGTATAACATAAAATCTTGACAGAACTATTATTGGGAAAAATTCAACTTTATATGAAAGATAAAGAATCTAGCTTGCATGAACAAGGAGATGATAAAATGAAAAAAATAATTTTAGTTATTTTGCTAGTGAGTCTTAATATATTTTTGCTTGGAGAAGAGCTATTTTTTGATGATTTTGAAGCAGGAATAAATCAATGGAATGTAATAAATAATGGTGGTTCAAATGTGTGGCAGATCTTTTCTTCTCCCTACCCAAATTCCTATTCACTACCAGCTACTTCATCCGGGAATGTCTGTGCTGCAGATTCTGATGAAGCTGGTTCAGGAAGTACAACAGATACAACCCTAGAATTGGCAACTCCACTCGATCTTACTACTTACGATTCTATAGTTTTGGAATTTGATTCCGATTTCAACGCACTTGGTACTGACGATTACTGTTATGTAGATGTAAGTACAGATGGTTCTAATTGGACAAATGTTCTAACTTATGCTGGAAGTGATGTTAGTAACACTCATGAAACTTTGGACATTAATGATATTGCTTCGATGGAATCTACGGTTTATATTCGATTCACTTCAGTTCAACCTGGTTGGGACTGGTGGTGGGTTATCGACAATGTTTCCGTAAGTGGTGAGATAACAGGACCAATGGGTGGAGTCGAAGGATATGTTTACGATGATGTGGGAAATCCGCTTACAGGAGCGGAAGTTGAGATCGAGGAACTTCAACTTTCCACAACTGTAAATAGCCAGGGATATTACAATTTTAATAATTTGCTTGTGGATAACTACGATATTACAGCTTCAAATTATGGATATTCTCCTCAAACGATCACGGTGGATATTTTGGAAGATCAAGTTATTCAAGTTGATTTTAATTTGATTCCTTTAGGTCAGGTTAATGTTTCTGGTTTCGTTGCAGGAAGCGATTTTCCCGATATTGGTCTCGAAGGAGCGTTTGTTACTCTTACCGGATTTGATAATTACGAAATCTATACAGACGGTTCAGGTAATTTTGAGATCGAAAATGTTTATACGAATTTGGAATATAGTATGTGTATAGATTATGAAGGATATGAAACCTACGAGGAAGATATCTGGGTGGGATCAAATAATTTGGATCTTGGTGATCTCATACTGACCGAGATTGCACTTCCACCTGGAAATGTTGTTGCACAGCAAAATGAAGCCGGAACACTAGTCGATCTTAATTGGAATTCTCCCGGTCAAGGTAGTGGTGAATTTCGTTATGATGATGGTGGGCTTGATTTTGAAATTGGATATAACGATAGCCCTACTGATGCAGTATTTGGTGCGATCCATACGAATATTTCTGTGATACAGGAAGTCTCTTGGTATCTAACTTCAAACTATGACCCTCATCCACAAGTAAAGATAATCATTTTAGGACTTGATAATGACGACAGGCCGGATAATTCTCAAATTTTGTTTAATTCTGGGATGATACCGAATAATGATGATGAATGGAATAGCTATACTTTGCAGGATCAAGTGGAAGCTTATGAAGGTTTTTTTGTGGGGATCTGTACACCTAATCAATATACATCTCTTGGCTTGGATGATGGAGTAGATGAACCTTGGATCTTTCAACCAGAAACTCAATATAGTAATACAGATTGGACAAGTTCTACAACCAGTTGGACAGATATTGGCAATGGTGGTCCAATGTTCCAACGTAATATGATGATACGTGCTCATGGTATCAATTTGGGGAATACGAGAGAGAGAGCTAAGAACTCGAGATCAAAATCTATAAAATCACGAGAATTTCAACATTATCGTGTCTATCGTTTTCCAGTAGCTCAACACAATAATCCTAATAATTGGGATTTAATTGCAGATGCGGTGCAAGATACGTTCTATACCGATAACGGGTGGATAAATCTTCCAAATGATATTTACCAATTTGCTATTACATCTTTACATACTAATGATATCGAATCTATTGCTGCTTTCTCTGCAAATGTAGAAAAGGTTTCAGCTGCCTCGCAACCAAACCAGATCGAACAAACAGCTGTATTACTTCAGGGAAATTACCCTAATCCGTTTGACCTCTCATACCAGGGAAAAACAATAGGTACAACGATCTCATTCGAAATTAAGCAAGAGCTTTTGGATCAGGATAAAACTATTGAGTTGGTCATCTATAATATGAAAGGGCAACTAGTTAAAAAACTGATAGACGATGCTCTTTTAACGGGGAAACATAGTGTAGTTTGGAATGGAAATGATGAAAATGGTAATCTTGTTTCATCTGGAGTTTACTATTATAAATTAAAGTTTGGAGATCATTCTCAGACTAAAAAAATGCTACTTCTCAAATAATGGTGTAAAATGTTTTATCAAAATCTGGAAGAGTTTTAAATAAGTTTTTTAAATAATAGAATCTACTTTAGTAATTTTTATTTTTCCTATCTAACTGATAATGTGTAAGATTGAAGAAAAATAACAAAATAGCTTGCAAAATATTTAGGAAATTAAGTTTTTGGAATAATCATTGCATTAAATAAAACGAGATAATTAAGGAGGAACAAAAAAATGTTCAAAAATTTAAGAAATGAAAAGGGATTTAGTTTGATCGAATTGTTAGTAGTTGTGGTTATCATTGCGATTCTTGCTGCAATTGCGGTACCAATTTATATGAATTATGTCCGTAATGCACGTTCTACAGAAGCACAAACAGCTATAGCCGCTCTTCGAAGTACTTACAGAGTAGAATATCAAACTTATGGAACAACCGATAATTATGATATTGAAAAAGCAAAACAAGATACTCAGCTTGGTAGAAGAACTTTGCTAAATTGGGAATTTGAAGTTGTTGGTAGTAATCCACCAAAGAAGTATATTGCAACTTCTACTGAAGAATTTCCCGGTGGTCAGGGAAAACAAGTTTGGTATGATGTAGAAGACGCTAAATATCATGGTTATGGTATTGATGATGGAAGCGAAAGCTCATCTCAAGAAGTTTTGGACTAAAGCGGAGGTGTTAGGTTGACCGTTAAGGAATTGTTACAGTTTACAACTGATGCTGGTGCATCCGATCTTCACATCAGTGCCGGGTCCGTACCTATGGTCCGAGTACTCGGTAAAATGAAAAAACTAAATTTACCTGTTTATTCAAAAGATGAAGTAAAAGATCTTATTTACAGCACGATGAACAAGTCTCAGATATCTATTTTTGAAGAAAAATTAGAGATAGATTTTTCGACCAAACTTGATGATGAAACACGTTTTCGTGTAAACGCTTTTCATCAAGTAAATGGTTATGGCGTAGCATTTCGTGTAATTCCTAATGAGATCAAAGATTTTCAGGATCTACATTTACCTGAGATCCTCAGTAGATTAGCTATGAAAGATCGTGGTTTGATACTTGTTACGGGTCCTACAGGTAGTGGTAAATCGACTACCTTAGCTACTATGGTAGATTACATCAATGATCATAAACATTGTCACATTATAACAATTGAAGATCCTATAGAATTTATACATAGTAGTAAAAATTCACTTTTAAATCAACGCGAAGTAGGACATGATACCTGGAGTTTTAATGTTGCTTTACGAAGTGCTCTGCGTGAAGATCCCGATGTGATCTTAGTTGGTGAAATGCGAGATCTTGAGACAGTATCATTAGCACTCACAGCTGCTGAAACAGGGCATCTTGTTTTAGCAACTCTGCATACAAGTAGTGCAACCAAGTCGATCGACAGAATTATTGATATGTTTGCCAAAGAGCAACAAGCTCAAGTGCGTTCTATGTTAGCAGAATCGCTGCAAGCGGTTGTTGCACAAACGTTACTTCCAATGAAAGACGGAAGTGATCGTATTCCTGCCCTAGAGATCATGATCGCTAATTCAGCTGTTAAAAATCTTATTCGTGAGGAAAAGACATATCAAATTCCTTCAGTAATTCAATCTGGAAATAAAGAAGGAATGCAATCCAAAGATCAATCGTTGTACAATCATGTGATGAATGGGTATCTGGATAGAAAGATCGCGAAAGAATTTGCAGATAATGTTAAAATGTTTGCAACAGGAACAGGATTTTAATAATGATAAATACTATTAGGTCTGAGAAAGGTTTTGGGATAATTCAAGTTTTGGGTGCTTTACTCATAGTTACTATTGCAGTAGCTGGATTATTCTTGAGCTCATATTATTCACACCATAAGGCTAATGAAAATTACCATTATCGTGTTGCCTTACTCAAAGCTATGCAGAAATTAGAAGAGGTCAAATACTATAATATGCACAACAATGGATCTGTGGATCTTCGAGACGTAACCACAGGAAATTTTGTTATTGATGATCAGGGAGAAGATGATGTCGAAGGAACTCTGGGCATTACAAAAGTAAGACGTAACGATCTCGCAATTGCAAATTACGTAGCTTATGATATAGTTACTGTGAAAGTAAATTGGCAAGATGGACCTGAAGAGTATCTTAATACTATTTTGAATCAACCCAAGGAGTTGGAATTACGAGAAGATTATTTTTATAGAACAGATGTGGTAACTCCATAATGAAAAATTTAATAAGATCAAATAAAGGTATTTCGTTAATCGAATTGCTAGTTTCATTACCTCTAGCAGTCTTAATTATTACAGGTGTATCTTTTTCATTATTACATTTTATTAATTCTTACCAGGAAGTGAAATTATATACACAGCTGCAAGAGGATTTGTTTAACGCAATCGAAACTATGAGATATGGATATTCTTATAAAACTTATACTCATGATGAAGGATTGATAGGACTTTCTACTGCAAAATCAGTAAAATTGAGTCAGACCGTTAATCAGATAGAGATCAATCCGGTCATTGTAGAAGAAGGACTAGGTACAAGTAGTTACTGGAGTAGATTTACCTTGGATAACAACGGACATCTTAATGTTACATCCCGTTATGGACTTCAGCAATTCGATGAACCTAAACAGATTTTCCCTTCTACTCCAACTAAGATGATAGATAATCAACCTCAATTCAAGATCTTAAATCCCTATAATGTCTGGTCGGTAGAAAAAACTGATGGGAATGGCAATCCAGTATTACTGAAGATCAGCCTTGAAGGACGTGTTCGTTTCAGAAAAAAAGGTCAAAATCAATCTAACGAAGATGATATACGTAATAATACAAAAACTGTTAAATATGAAACATCTGTTTTTATTGGTAATACAGAGAATTAGGTGATCAAAATGCTATTTAAAAAAATATTTAAAGATGAAAAAGGTGGAGTAATATTAATGGCTGCAGCCATAATTGTTAGTTTGGTTGCATTTATTTCTTCTGGAACGTTGATGAATCTTGTCTCAACTGATCAATTGCAAACACAGTATGAGCAGGATAAGATTCAGGAAGAGATGTTACTTAGAAGTGAAGCTACTCGATCTCATCTTGCAATTGAACATAATGATCACGCACCTCTTCCAAACCGAACTGTTGAGATAAATGGACCGGATAGAATAACTACATATTATATTGAGAATAGAAAGAGAAGAGTAATAATTTCAAATTTTATGGGATTTGCTACTGAACAAGCAATTGCAGTCCAATCTTTAATTGAAGCCAAAAGAGGCAGAAAGTATGCTAAAGCATTTGAATCACCCATTAAAAGGATGACAGAGAGACTTATAAAGAATAAAAGTCTTGCTGAGTATCAATACTTCACTGAAACCGAAGCTTCCGAAAATGCTGATGGTGGAGATGAAGCTGCTCGTGTGAATTTTTACGGTGCTGATGAACTTTTTGGTCCTGTTCATTCTAATGACAATATTTGGATCCAAAATGTTGGTGGCTGGCCTACATTTTATGATATGGTGACAACTACAAAAAGAATTATGGATGATGCTACTGGGCAACCTGCAGTCAATTCTGCACCAATGGATCAGATTTTTCAAGGAGGGTATGAAGAAGAAGTACCAGAGATAATTTTTGAGCCTAATGCTGATGATCTAAGGCAGAATGGTACACCTTTGGGAGAAGCTGATACAGATATAGTTTATGTAAAGTTGGATGCCGGAGGTTATGCCTCTATGTACGGAACTATTGTTGATATTGGAACACAAGAATTTGATGTATATAGCTGGTATCCAAAAGATAGAGATGAAGCAGAAGCTGTTATTGCTGCAGGTGGTAATTGGTTCGAAGATGCAGATAATGTGTGGACCAATCATATACCCTTAACTGATACTGTTTGGAGTAATGGTCCATCGGGTCCTGTTAATAATCAATCTTTCTGGTGTGAAAGTGCTGAACTTTGGATAGAAGGTGAAGTTTCTGGTAAAACTACTTTTGGTAGCGCTGATACCGTATTTATCGTTGGTGACATAACCTATAATGGTACTCTTTCTGGTAATTTTCCGGATGGATTTTCCGGTTTTGACCCAGTAACTGGTGAACCGGAATATAATGGTCCGGTTAATGCAGATGATTACTTTGGATTAGTTTCAGAAGAAAAGATATTAGTAAGGTATAAACATAGAGATCCATATAACGATGAACAGTTAGTTGAATTAAATTGTAATGATGTAACAATTTACGGTGCTTATGCTGCTATCGGAGCGGGAAACCAGCAACTTTATCCTGAGATGTATTGTCATTATGATGGGATATTTACCTTCCAGTATCACCATCCTCATGGCTCAACTCCCAATTTTGATGCTCCTTCACCCTATATTAGTGAGGAATTTACTATCAGTTTATTTGATTCAGCTGGAGATGGTTGGGATGATGCGTCATTAGATGTTATCGTGGATGGAGAATTAGTTTTAGAAGGAATTACTTGTTATACCGGAGAGTTGACAGAAGCATTCATGGTAGATAATGGAGATGTAATTGAGACTGCTTATACACCTGGTGGAAATGAAAACGAACATTCCTATGAGATCTATGATCATAATGGAGATGTTGTAGCATCAGATGGTCCATCTCCCGGAGCTGGTGTAGCATATCAGGCACTGTTGCCAGCTGGAGAGGATTCTACTTATACTTATGTTGACCTACATAAATATGTATTTCCCAAAAGTGATTATTTACCCCCTGGTGTAGATGGTTTTAACCTACATGGAGCTGCTCCACCTGTACCTTGTGGATTCCCATATGAAGATCCTGGTTATATTTTCTCTTATCCAAATAATGATCCTGATAATTATGTTTATCCCTATGGTACAGATTATCCTTGGTACAATCCTGTGTGGCCTGAATCAACAGATGATATAGTTTTCGAAAGAGGATATTTGAATATATTTGGTGCAATAGCTCAGAGAAGGCGTGGATTTGTGCATAGATCTGGATCTGATCCTTATAATCATCCAGAAGGTTTTGCAGCACCTAGTCCTTGGGAGATGAATGTGTATCATTATGACGGTAATCATCCATCAACTGGATATGATAAAAATTATCATTATGACAGAAGATTTTTATTTATACAACCACCTAATTATCCCCAAATTTATCAAGGATGGGGAGAGGATAAATTAACTACATTTACCGAGGAATCTTGGTTTTTTAAGTCTCCGGACGAATGGTAATATAAAAATTAATGTTGAAAAATAAATCGTGAGGTTTTATGGCAAAAAAGAAAAAAATTAAATTTAAAGAATCGATCGGCTTAGACATCGGTGAACATAGCATAAAGATGGTTCATCTAAAGAAGAATCATCATAGTTTTAGTTTGCTAGATTATGAATCTCGTTCAACTATTGCAGAAGGAGTTGAACCAATACACTCAGATCTTTCACCAGATCGTTTTGCTCCGGTTCTGGCAAGTATGCTCAAAACAATGAAGATCAAACCGAAAAAAATAAAACGAATTGTATCATCAATCGGTGGGGAAGACACAACGATAAAGCAAATAAAAACGATATTTCTACCGGATGATGAACTGGAATCTGCATTGTTTTTTGAAGCAAAGAAACATCTTCCAATTAGTGGTTCGGAGATGATGTTGGATTATCAAGTTCGCAAAGTGGAAGAAAAAACGAATAACATGCATGTTATTTTGGCATCTGCAACCAAGACGCAAGTGAATCAACATACAAAATTATTGAATTCAGTCGAGATTACACCAGGTGTAATCGATTTGGAAGCATTGGCGATCGCCAATAGCTTTGCTCTAAATGAAGCAGTTGACGAGGGAGTGTATGTTCTTTTGGATATTGGGGCTTTCAAATCTAATATGGTGATATTTGGTAAGGAAGCTAAGTTTTTTGCTCGTGATATAGATTGGGGCGGATACAATTTTACCAAAGAAATCATGCAGAAAAATGATATGGATTACGAAGAAGCTGAAAAATATAAATTAGAACACGGTCTGAAAGAAAAAGATGAAAAAGATGATAAAGATTCTTTGATCGCGCTTGATATAACCGAAAAAACAACGTCTGAATTGATCGCTCAAGAGGTCAAACGTTCATTGAGATTCTACGTTAAAGAAGCGGGAAATAGTGATTTCAGAAAAATTCTTCTTGTTGGTGGTGGTGCAAAGCTTATCGGTTTACCAGAATATCTGGAGAAACAACTGAAAATACCCACAGAAGTATTCAATCCGTTTAACAATTTGGAAAAACCTGCAAAATTTGCTGATGAAGATGATCCAGAGTTCTCTTTGGCATTGGGCTTGGCAATGAGACCGGAATAGAGGAGTTTCTATGGAACAATTTTTCTTTAAAATAAATTTAAATAAAACTGGTGAATTAAAACAAAAGGCAGAAGTTGAACGAAGAACTTTTAAGTTTACTTCTATTGGATATGCCCTGATCTTAGTGATCATGATAGGATTTGTTATTGGTTTTAACTTAAGTATGAAAGCTAAGATCAATAATCGCAGTCTTCTATTAAATAAGATCCGTGATGAGATCAAATCCTATAAAGTTAGCGGAGATTTCCTTTCTAAAGAAGATCTTACAAGACTTGCAGAAATTAGTACAGAAAGAATTTTCTGGGCTAAGAAATTAGTTGCATTTTCCGAAAAAACTACAAATAAGATCGCGATAACTCATTTTAGCTTTAAAAACAATAAATTAAGCATTTATGGTATTACGCAAATGAATAAAGATGAAAAAGAGTATGATCTAATTGATGATTTTATTACTGAGTTGAAGAATAATAAACACATCTATACCGATTTTTCGGATATATCATTTGTAAGTTCACGTAGAGATTTTGAAAAAGATGTAGAAATTCTTAGATTTCAAATCGATTGTGAAAGCGGATCTAGCAGAGGAGGACGTAAGTGAAACAGAAATACTTAGCACTATTTTTTGTCATGATACTTACTTCGATTTTGTTCTTTTATTTCAGCTCGAATACAATTGCTGCCAAGATCGAACTTAGTGAAAAATATGATGACGAAATAAAAAGCAAACAAGAAAAATTGAACAGTGCAAAAGTTCTTAACGAGCAACTTTCAGAAGTATCTAAAGTTATTACAAATAGTATGACTGATACGAACATCTATGATACAGAAGAGGTGAATATATTTGTGAAAGAGATTGCTACTTTAGCAGATAAATATAAAATAGCTATACACACAATCTCACCTAAAGTTGTAACTTCGGATAGCAAGCACCTTGTTCAGCAACAATATAGTTTTATGCTTAATTGTACTTATGTTCAATTAGGCAAGTTTCTTACCGAATTAGAGAGTTTTGATCAGATCATTAAGATCTCTTCATTAGATGTAAGTCCGATATCTTCTTCAAAAGAGAAAGAACTTACAGAAACAAGATATAAAGTAGCAATACAACTTTCTACATTCAAGATTATCAAGGAGGCATAAATGGAAGACAAATATATTAAGGATTTCGTTATTATTCTAGTAGTAATACTCCTGATAGCTTTCGGTATAAAAAGTTATTCCTTATACAATAAAATTGAAGAGGTTCCAAGCAAATCAAAATATTCAAATATCGCGTTGGGTGAAAAACTTTTAGGTCAGATCAAGAATATCGAAACTTCGATCCAAGACCGCAAAGAATTTAGCTTTGGAGTACAAAAAGACCCACTTGAACAGAATCTAATTGTAAGAACCAGAGAAGATCTGGAAGAGCAATGGAGAATGAGAATTGAAAATATGGTTCGCTTAGAATCAACTATTATTCCTGAGCATGGTAAAAAACGAGCTGCCATAGCATATAAAGGTAGCACGAAAATCTATACAGTTGGTGATTCTTTTGTGAAAGGGAAAATTATAGATATTAAGAAAGGTGAGATCACATATTTATATAATGGAAGAAAAGGTAAGATAAAAGTTACAAAACTTCCTGAAAAACCAAAGGCAATTAAAAAAAA
Source organism: Cloacimonetes bacterium TCS62 (assembly GCA_001577185.1). Lineage (GTDB taxonomy): Bacteria > Cloacimonadota > Cloacimonadia > Cloacimonadales > TCS61 > TCS61. Next base: position 14,159 of record LSCM01000010.1, read on the forward strand.
TAATAAATCAAGAAAAAATAGAGAATATAATTGGTAATCTAAAGGAGAATTTATGAAGAAATTTATGTTAAATAATAGACCGTTTATAATAACGCTTTTATTATTTGTTTTTCTAATGAGCACTGTAAGTCTTTCTGCAGCAAATACGAGTGATGAACTGTTGAATAAAAAAATATCACTTGATGCAGAAGATGCATCGATATCGAATATTATATCAACCATGGCTCGCTTAAGCGATTGTAACATCGTTTTGGCAATGGATACAATTGAGAAAGATAAAGAAGAAACTGATGCTAAAAAGATCACAATTCACATCAATGAAGTTCCCATAGAGCAAGCGCTGTCATTAGTTGTTAAATCTGTTGGCCTCTCTTATCGTCTGGTCGGTCAAAAGACATTTATCGTGGGAGATAAAGATAGAATTGAGGAAGAGATCGGAGAAAGAACTTACGTTATTGATCTGAATTATGTTGATGTGGAAAAAGTTAATGAAGCGTTAGAGATCATGCCTGGTGAATCATTTGCTATTGATGGTCAAAATAAGATTTTACTTAGAGCAAATCCAGAGACTTTTGCTGAAATTAATAAACAAATTGAAGCTATTGATGTACCTCAAAAACAGATCGAAATTAGAGCTCGTCTCATTGAAATATCGATCTCAAAAGCTGAAAAATACGGAATAGATTGGTCAAAATTGAATAAACTAACTACGATCTTAGCAGAAGATCCCCTAGCTGCAAATGGTGCTGGATTACCTTTTAATTATATAGAAGAAACTGGTGCAACTCCACATGGTAATCTTTCTCCTTTAGGTGAATTACCTGATGATCAATATTTTCAAAGAATGGGCGACTTATCAGATATGGGACATTTTAGTCGTCAACTTACTGCCTTTGATTTAACGATCGACTGGCTTTTAGATAATAATGCTGCTCAACTACTCACAGATACTCGTATCACGGCTATAAATGGTGAAGAAGCTGAAATTCATATTGGTGAAGTTGTACCTTTTGTGGTTGAAGATAACGATAAGCAGATACAGGTTGAAAGAGAAGAAGTTGGTATTAAATTGAAGATCAATCCTAAAGTGAATAAAGATGGCTTGATCACAACAAAGATCGAACCTGAAGTTAGCTCTGTAATGGAACTTGTGGGTGGATATATTCCAAGAACAAAAGTTAGAAAAATAACTTCTACCGTTACAGTTCCGGATGGTAAGAAAATTATTGTTGGAGGATTATTAAATACAAACACTATTAATACGGTGAACAAAGTTCCACTCTTGGGTTCATTGCCATTTGTTGGTAAATTATTTCAACATACTGTTAAAGATATGAGAAAAACCGATCTTATTATTGAGATAACACCAAATATTGTAGAATATGAAAACGAAGTTAATTTCGAAATAGATGAAAAACTTGAAAAAAGATTATTAAAAGAAAAGAAAGACGAACAAGAGTAGGAGGGAATCATGAAATCAAAGAAATTTTTACTTATGATTAGCTCATTAGTAATTTTATCAATAATTCTTATCACTGCTTGTGATAATAGAGTTCTTGAACAACCTGATTATAATATTGAATATATGCGAGCTAATCCCGACACTATCTACTCAGATAACAATATAACTTATTCAGAAATAGAAGTTAAAGTTAAAGATGAGGACGGTTTTGCTGTGACTAATGAAACTGTGACTTTTAGATCTGATATTGGTAATCTGATCTATGAAGTGCAAACTGATAGTATGGGTATTGCCCAGACAACTTTCTGGGATAATGGTGAATTAGGATTAGCAACAGTGGAAGCTTTCGTAGCAGATAAAGTTGCATCAGTAGCCGTAGCAATTGAAGAAGTTCCAGAAATAGAAACTTTGAATTTGAACTTTAATTCTTCTCAATTAAATATTGATGAAACAACTTTGATCAGAGCTGTCTGTCAAAATGAAGTAGGTAATGTACCTGATGGAACTCTGATAGTATTTGAAACTGATCTCGGATTCTTCCAAAGTCTTACAGGTAACGATCTGGGAACAGCTACGCAAGTTTCAACTTCCAATGGAGTAGCTAAAGTTAATTTTAATGCAAGTAGCCAAAAAGGTAAAGCGAATATTACTTCTACAGTGGGTGGGGTTTCTGTTTCTGATGAGATCACAATTCATCCAGGTTCTCCAAAACATATGTATCTTACGCCGGAAGTTAATCAAATACAAGCTAATAGTGGACAAGATGTTCTGATTACTGCTCGGGTTGAAGACAAATATCATAATGCTGTTGAGAGTGGTGTAGGAGTCGACTTTACAACCGATCTTGGTTCAGTTAATGAATTTGATAACACAGATAGTTTGGGTATTGCTGAAACTATATTTTCACCAGGGCTTGCTGCTGGTTCAGCACTTATTGAAGCTGTAGCAGATTCAGCTCAAGCTTCTACTGTTATATCAATAATTTCAGATGATGTATATTCTATTGAGTTTGCTTTTAGCGGTCAGGTAGATATTCAAGTTGCAGGTACCGGTGGACAAGAATCTTTCGAATTCCAGGTTAATCTGTACGATGTAAATGGAAATCTGATCGACTATCCTGAAACCGTATGGTTTAAATTTATGAACGGACCTGATGGTACAAATATTAATAATCAAGTTTTCTTACCATCAGATGATTCACTAAGTGTCGAATCGTCCAATGGACATGCGATAGTATCAATTAGTAGTGGTTTGGAATCCGGAACTGTTACCTTACAGGCATATGCCTATAATGATGTTGACAATATTGTGTCTGCAACAAAATCTAATATCGTAGTTCATTCAGGACCGCCAAGTACAGTCGATATTTCAATTGGTGGACATGATACAGGTGAAGATATGGGCGGTGGAGTTTGGCAGGTAGAATGTGCAGCCTTTCTCAATGATACTCATGGTAATCCTGTAGACTATGCAACTGCAGTATATTTTTCATTAGATGAGAATATATCGTTTGCTTCTATTTATGCTCCTGCTTATGTAGGAAATGAAAATGCAAATGGTGATTCTACTGATGGTGTTGCTTTCACACGTATGAATTATGAAGGAACTCATACGAATGATGACATTACTATATATGTAGAAGTATCGAATACTATCCCTGGTCAACCTAACTTTACAGATAGCACTACAGTTGTTTTACCAATTCAATTTCCAACGATTGATATTACAGCGGTACCAAGCCATGTTGACTGGTATGAAATTCCTGGTACAACACCAGAGTATCAAAGTACTGAAGTAAGACTAACAGTAAAAGATGGACAAAACAATCCAATCGATAATCAGATTGTGCATTTCTCATCAACATTAGGCTATCCTTTGGAACCTACACCACCAGACACAGGTGATCCTTATACAGGATTGACTACCGTTGTTAATGGAGTACATGGTAGACTTAATAAGGAAGTAGAATTTTATTACGGTGAATGCCCTGCACCAGTACCAGCACCTCCAGGAACAACAACGGCAACTATCACAGCTCAGATTCTCGGCACACAGACTTCAAACCAAGTAACTATAATCTTAAATAGATACGTAGATTAATAAGTTTAGGGAGATTTGATGGCATTTAATCCGCAATTTGCTAGATTTGGAGAGATTCTAATTCATGATGGTTTTGTAACTGAAGATCAGGTGGAAGAAGCTGCTAGAAAGCAGGAACACTTTCACCTGAAAATTGGGCAGACTCTTCAAAAGCTTGAATATATCACTGAAGAACAACTGCTGGATACACTAAGTAAGCAACTGGAATATGAAGTTATTAAAGATAATGAACTTCTAGATCTTGATTCCGAGATCGTTAAGAAAATACCGGAACCATTTGCCCAAGAGAACAGAGTAATGGCTGTTAAAGAGGATGAAGGCTCCATTGTAGTCGCTATGACCGACCCGGAGAATATAGTTGTTCAAGATAACTTAAAGAAGATCTTAGGTAAGAATATTATTCCGGTCTTGATCGGAGAATCTAGCTTACAAGATACACTGGAAAGGTATTACAAAAATATTAGAACCTCTTCTCAAGTAGAAGATGCTGTAGGGAAATTTGATTTCGTTGCTGTGGATGAAGATGAGAATGAGATATCTATCGATACAGAAGGTGAAGCTGATGCACCTGTAGTTAAGCTGATCAATCTAATAATAACCGAAGCAATTAAATCCAACACAACAGATATTCACATAGAACCGCTCACTAAAAAGACGAGAGTCCGTTTTAGAGTTGATGGAGCTTTAAGAGAAGTTATGTCTCCTCCGATCGGTCTTCATGCTGGAATGGTTTCGTTAGTTAAGGTTATGTCGAAGTTGAACATTGCTGAAAGAAGACTTCCCCAGGATGGTCATATCTCACTTAAAACGCCAATGAAGAGTGTTGATGTACGTGTTTCTATCACACCTACGGTTACTGGTGAGAAAGTTGTGATGCGACTTTTGGATAAAGGAGAATTTGGATTTGACCTTACCACACTTGGTTTTACAGAAGAAAATTTAGAAATGTTCACAAAATGGATACGAAGACCATATGGTATAAATATTGTTTCAGGCCCTACTGGTAGTGGTAAATCTACTACCTTACATGCTGCTCTTAAGGAGATAAGAAATGTTGAAAACAATATTGTTACGGTGGAAGATCCTGTTGAATATAGATTAGATGGTATCACTCAAATTGAAACAAATGCTAAAATTGATCTTACTTTTGCTCGTTCATTGCGTTCAGTTCTGCGTCAAGACCCTGATATTGTTCTCATTGGTGAGATCCGTGATGCAGAAACCGCTGACATTGCGATCAAGT
>LSCM01000100.1 GCA_001577185.1 Cloacimonetes bacterium TCS62
ATATTGCACTTAGATAATCAAATTTTTCGTAGAGTACTTTAAAATAAAGAAAACTTGTGATTCCAACACCAATAATGACATCCAAAAATCCCAAAAAATCCAGAATGTTCATTATTAGTAATGTGGCAACTGTTATAGAGAATATTAAATAGAAAACATGAGCTCTATCTTGATATTTTCTCCCGTATGCTAATGTAAAGATCAAACCCCAAAAAGGGGAGAACGCAGCAATTATTGCTGATAAGGATGCGACTATTATCACGATTTAGTGTTTGTCAGTAAATGGGATCAACGCCATTTTTCGTGCTTTTTTTATCTCAATTGCTAATTTTCTTTGATGTTTTGCACAAGTACCAGTGAATCGACGAGGAGATATCTTGCCATTATCAGAAATAAATCTTTTCATCAGACCAATGTTCTTGTAGTCTATTTCTATATCATCATTTTTACAGAAAAAACAATATTTTTTTCTGTAATAAAATTTTTTCTTGTAATGTTTTTTTCTTTTTTTCTTATATTTCTTTTTTTTACTATAACTACTTTTGTTTTTTGTATCTGTAACTTTTTTTTCAGCCATCAATATTCTCCTATATTAGAATTAAAAGGGTACATCATCATCAGTGATGTCCGCTTTTGCATTTTGATTTGAAGATCCAGAATCGTTAGTTGAATCTTTTGTATCATAAGAATCGGATTTTTCCAAGAAATTAACTCTACGAGCAACTATTTCAGCAACTTTCCGGTTATTATTATTTTTATCGACGTAACTTCTTGTTTGTAAGTAACCTTCGATGAGCACAGGACTGCCTTTACTAAGTTCTTCAGCACATTTTTCTCCTTGATTACTCCAAACAACTACATCAAGATAACTTGTATCCTGAACCCATTCACCATTTTTCTGATAATTTCTGTTAAAAGCGATCGACATATTTGCAACAGGTGTACCACTGGGCGTAAATCGTAGATCAACATCACGTGTTAACCTACCACTTATGATCATTGTATTAACTCTGGGAAATCTTAATTTATTAGACATAATTATTCTCCTTTGTTTTTGAGTATATTATATCTAAGAATGCTTTCATTAAGTTTAAGAAAGGTTTCGAATTTTTTGATAATATCTGAATTTATTTTGTAATGATTTACAAAATAGAAACCTTCTTCAAGATCAAGGATCGGATATGCAAATCTTTTTTTGCCCCATTCATCTGTATTAATGATCTCACCGTCATTTTTTTCGATGAATGAAGTTACTTTCTTGTTTTCCTTAATTGCATCCTTTTCACTAAAAGTAGGAGATATGATTACCATACTTTCATAATTTTTTAACATTTTTCCTCCTTTGGTCTATTATCGATAGTAAACATTACTATCAATGATCCTGAGATTATTTAAAATTTCTCAGAATAGGTTTTCTTCAATCTACTATATTTATCAAGCATTCCATTAAAATCAGTTTTGAAATACTCTTCTAATAGTAGACGAGAAAAATTATAAACTTCATTTAATTTTTCTTTTTCTTCTTTTTTAAAATTTGATAAGACATAATCGGATAGATTTCCTGCATCTGGATTTCCAACACCGATCCGGAATCTATTAAATTTTTTTGAACCTAAAGAACGCCCAATGGAACGAAGGCCATTATGACCTCCAAAACCACCTTTTTCCCTTAGTCTGATCTCTCCAAGTTCAAGATTTATGTCATCCAAAAGAATGAGCATATCATCTACCTTGTGACTCGTTCTGATAGATGTTATAGCATCCCCACTTCTATTCATATATGTTCTAGGTTTAAGAAAATATATCTCTTTATGAATTGCAAAGTCAAACAATTTTTTTCTTTTAAATTTTATTTTATATGACTTTGCTAATTTATCTAAGATCCAAAAACCTATATTATGTCTATTCCTTTTATATTTAGAACCAGGATTACCAAGGCCAACGACCAATTTCATTATTATTTATCGTCTGTTTCTGTTTTTTTAGATTCTTCAGATTCCTCTGTTACTTCACCTTCTTCACCCTCTTCACCTTCTTCAGCTTCTTCACCTTCTTCGAGTAATTCTTCTTCTAGTTCCTCTTCAAGTGCTTCGATTTCTTCTAATTCTTCTTCCTCTATATCTGCCTCAAGTGCTTCTTCAAATTCTTCTTCAGACATTGGTGCGAGAATATTGATAACGGCAACATCATCTAAAACATCAGTTTCAAATTTATCTGTGTCAAGGTCTCCAAAGAATATTGTGTCACCTATCTTCATATTGGTGATATCAACGTCGATTTTATCTGGAACGTCTTTTGGTAAACAAGAAACTTCAATAGTTCTCAAGTTAATATCAACAATACCACCTTCAGTTTTACCTAATGATTCACCTACGAAATTGATAGGGATATCTACCGTTACTTTTTGTCCTTCTACGATCTCAAGAAAATCAAGATGGACAAAATCCCTCGAAACAGGATGGATTTGCTTATCTTTTAAAATTGTTGTATACTTTTTTTTACCAACTTTGATTTCAAAGAAGGCAACTTCACCAATTGTTTTTCTATATTTCTTTTTGAATTCTATGTTCGGGATCAGAATTTTACTACCTTCTTTTCCAGCTCCGTAGATAATTCCAGGTATAAGACCTTCTTTTCTAGAATTTTTTAGGTCAGACTTCTTACCTATTTTCCGTTTTTTTGCTTCGATTTTTATGTTCATTTTTCCTCCGTTGAATCCCACGTTGTGGGTTTAGAACTTATCTGAATAAAATACTAAGAGATTCATTAATGTGAATCTTTATGATCGCTGTTGCTAAAAGTTCGGCAATTGACAGCTGAACAATTTTTTTACAACTCTTCTTATCAATATTAAGTGGAACTGAGTTTGTAATGAATAATTTTCTAATTGGTGATTGTGTAATATTTTCTACTGCATTACCAGAAAGAATACCATGAGCAGCAGCAGCAAATATTTTTTTTGCACCTTTATTTTCTAAGGTTTTTGCAATCTTACATAAGCTACCACCTGTATCTATAATATCATCAAATATGATACAAGTCTTATTTCTAACATCACCAACTATATTCAAAATTTCCGTAAAACCATCATTTCCAGTTCTTCTTTTATCACCTATGGCAATACTACAATCCAAGCGTTTTGCTAGTGCTCTTGCTCTTGCAGTTCCACCAGTATCTGGCGAGACAACAACGATATTTGAAATTTCCAAATTCTTCTTAAAATATCTTGTGAAAATCGGTGTTGAGAAGAGATGATCAACAGGAATATCAAAAAATCCTTGGATCTGATCCGAATGAAGATCCATTGCAATTACTCTATCCGCACCAGCAGAAGTGAGAAGATCTGCAATTAGTTTAGCAGTGATGGGGATACCAGTTTGATCTTTTTTATCTGAGCGAGCATATCCAAAAATAGGAATTACGCAATTAATTCTCTTAGCTGAAGCTCTTTTTAATGCATCTATCATTATCAAGAGTTCCATAATATTATCATTAACAGGATAACATGTAGGTTGTATGATAAAAGCATCTACACCTCTAACATTTTCATTTATTTTTACAAATGTGTTATCGTTAGAGAATTTAAAAACATCAGCATCACCTAAAGGAATACCAGCGAATTTTGCGACCTCTTCTGCTAACTTTTTGTTAGCGTTACCTGTAAATATTTTAAGCTTTTTGTACATGAATATTTTGAAAATTTACTAAGATTAATTATTCCTCAGTAATATCTTCTTCCTTTTCTTCTGTTTCTTTCTTCACTTCTCTTTTTTTATCAGCATTTGAAAGCGCATCTTTCAACATTTCTTTATATTTAGAAATTATTACCTGCTCGATCATATTTCTTGTTTCTGTGTTAATAGGATGAGCAATATCTCTGTATTCACCACTACTAACTCTTCTGCTTGGCATTGCTACAAAAAGTCCATTCTCTCCTTCGATAACTTTAATGTTTCTTACGATAAAAGCATCATCAATAACCATATTAACAAAAGCTTTTAGTTGGTTGCTCTCTCTGAGAAAGATCTTAACATCTGTAATTTCCATTTCGTTCTCCTTTTTTGGTTTTTGTTATGATATTCCAAAAATTTTTTTTGGAATAGTGTTTTGATAAATTTTGAGCTGTTTCGTTATTTGGACAGAAACCAATAACAGTTGCTCCACTTCCTGATAACATTGCTTTTTTTACTCCATTCTTATTAAGATGATCAATTATATTTTTAATATCAGGATATCTTTTTACTATCCCTTCCTCTAATTTGTTAAAACAATAATTAGGATCTGTGGTTTCAATAAGTTTTTCCCAATCATTATTATTTTTTGAGATCTCAACTAGATTGTAAGCATCACGACTGGCAATTTCAAATCCCGGATTTATCAGTAATATATTATCTAAATGGATAGGATCAAGAGATGATATCACATTTCCTCTTTCAGTTCCTAAAGCACATCCACCGGTTAAAAAAAAATTGATATCACTACCGAATTTTTCAGCTATCATATGCATCTCTTCTGCAGAAATATCTAATTTCCATAATTTGGATAAAGCAATGATGGTTTGGGCAGCATTACTGCTTCCACCACCTAAACCAGCTGATATAGGTATATTCTTAGTTAAGTGAATTTCAACACCCTCTTGCACATTATATTTATTCTGTATAAAGAACGCAACTTTGTAAATCAGATTGTTTTCAGTACTTACAAAGTCTATGTTCGACAAAATCTTAATATTGGGGTTTTTTGTCAAAGTAAAATTAACTTCATCATGTAAAGCAATTTCAGAAAAAATTGTTCTTATCTTATGAAAACCACTCTTTTGTTTAGCTAAAACATCAAGAAATAGATTTATTTTTGCGTAAGATAGATGGTTTAGTCTTTTTATGTTCTTCATCGCCGTAATAGTAGTAATAATAATAATTGTATTCATAGCTACTGTAGTAACTATGAGGTCTTATGCCATTGATCACAGCTCCGTCAATTTTTACGTCAATATTCTCTAGTAGTTCTTTTGTTCGTTGTATTACTTTTTTATCTGCTTGTGAAACTCTTACTGCAAGTGTTAAAATATCAACTTTTTTTGCAAGTACCATTGAGTCTGTTACTGCGATTACAGGTGGTGAATCTATCATAACATAGTCATAGCTTTCTTTTAATTTTGCAATAGCTTTTGTCATATTACTGGAAGCTAGTAATTCAGAAGGATTTGGAGGTATAATACCGCTAGTTATAATGTCTAGATTCTTAATTTTACTTTTTTTGATGTAATCAGATAGTTCGTTTTTTTGTTCCGATATATATTCACTAATACCATGTTTCTTGTCAAGATTAAATAGCTTATGCTGCACTGGCCGTCTCAGGTCAAGATCGACTAAGACTACC
>LSCM01000101.1 GCA_001577185.1 Cloacimonetes bacterium TCS62
ATGAACTAAGCTATGATGACGTTTGGAATGCACTTCGTGATACAGATGAAGATCCAAATAATTCAAATAATGTAATTTTACTTTATACTGGGTGGTCAGTAACTAATGCTGGATATCCAACTTGGAATCGTGAGCATACTTGGGCAAAATCTCATGGTGATTTTGGTGACACAGCTCCCTGTGGAACCGATATTCATCATTTACGTCCTACAGATTGTGATGTAAATAGTGCGCGTGGTAATTTAGACTTTGATTACAGTGATTATCCCTATCCAAACATACCCAGCTGTTATTATGACGATGATTCCTGGGAGCCGCGGGATGATGTTAAGGGTGATGTTGCGCGTATGATCTTTTATATGGCAACAAGATATGAAGGTGAAAATGGAGAGCTCGATCTGGTTGTCGTTGATGAAGTTAACACCTCCCCCGCTCCTGAACATGGTAAATTATCAACTTTGTTAGAATGGAATACATTGGACCCACCGGATGAATTTGAGGAAACACGTAATGATAGAATTTTTGAATACTGGCAGGGCAATAGAAATCCATTTGTAGATCATCCGGAATTCGCAGATTACATTTGGGGTGGTGCTCAACCCGATATAATAGCCGATTTTTATGCCGATCTTACCCTGGGCAACCCACCCCTAGAAGTACAATTTACAGATAATTCATCAGGTGAAGATATTATTGCCTGGAGCTGGGATCTGGATGGTGATGGCAGCATTGATTCTAATCTCCAAAATCCCTCATTTACATATAATGAGCAGGGAATATATAACGTATCACTGTCTATCGAAGATATCAATGGAAATACAGATACAGAAATAAAAATTGGTTATATCGAAGTGACCGATGATATAATCCCTGTTGAAATCTATACAGAAAGTTTTGAAGATGTTTTAACAAATTGGACGCTCATGAGTTTATCTAGTAATAACGACTGGCATAGATCTGATAATATTTCTGATTTTACGCATCCTTCAAATGTTCCTAGTGGAGATTGGTATGTTTATGTGAATAATTACAATTCTAATGATGTAGCAAATGACTGGTTGATCTCACCTGCTATCGATCTTACTCAATTTGATGATCCTTACTTTCATTTTGATGCTTGGACTAAATTTGAAGATTCTATAGTGGGTTTGGAAATACTTGTTACCTCTGATTTTACTGGAAATCCTGTTTCAACAAATTGGACTATAGCTTCAGCTGCACTTCCACCTCAGGATAGTGGTATATGGCAGGATTCAGGTAATATAGATCTTACCGATTTTACAAATGATGATCAAATACAAATAGCATTCCATTACACCTCTACAGGTACTGGTACAAGCTCCACAACTGCTTGGGCAATAGATGATCTTAATATTTTGGGGACAGAACAAAGCCAAACTCAAGATGAACATTTTACCCAGAATTACAATCTCCATAATTATCCTAATCCTCTCTCTTTATCAAGCATGAGACCAAGTTCTTATACTACAATTGAATTTTCAATTCCACAAGACAGCTTTGTTAAGCTTACAATCTATAATACAAGAGGCCAACTAGTTAAACAATTAATAAACGAAAATCTATCAAAAGGGAAGCAAACTACAGTTTGGAATGGAAAAAATAATAATTCTCAAACAGTATCGACTGGCATTTATATTTATCAACTAGATGTTAGTAATCACGCAAAGTGTTATAATAAAATGCTTATAACAAAATAATTATCTAAGTTATTAATTCATAAATATTTTTTTAGTTAAATCTTTTAGCTTAATTTAGATTTGAAAAACAACAAAGGAGTTAATATGAAGACCATACTGTTAAGTATTTTTTTAATTTTTATCGTTACAACTGCCTTTACACAAGTCGTTAATGGAGAAGTAATACAAGTAGAGGATAAAACGATACTACGAATATGGGGTACTCACCAAGAACGTGGATTTGCCTATGGTTATTTAATGGCTGAGGAGATTCGAGATGTGATCGATGATTATTTCATTGGTTCAGTTTTTTTTAATACAGCTTTCATGTATGAAAATGCACGCAGTTATTTTGAGCAAAACTTCTCTGTTGAAGGGAAGTATCATACTGAAGCGGAAGCTATGATCGATGGAATTGAGTTTGCAGGTATCAGTATCTATTCGGATATTCTTAATAGGGATCTAGATGAGATCGATGTACTTTTTGCAAATTCTATTGTCGATATAGCCAATGTATTTGGTGAAATTGAGAACTTTGTAAATTGTTCAAGCCTGTCTAGCTGGGGAGCAAGTACAATCCAAGATCCAGAACTATCTGGGGAAATTTTGATAACCAGGCATTTAGATTGGACTCCTCATCAAACCCTGCTTGATAATCAACTGATCATTGTGAATCTTCCATCCGAGGATAATGAGCAAGCTTGGATCTCATTTTCCATAGCTGGACTTATAGGTGCACTTTCCGCTATAAATGAGAACAATGTTGCAGCATTTATGAATGTGGGAAACTATCACACAATTGATAATCTATTGGATCTTCATCCAATATTTTTTTCTATCCGAAATGGTATAGAAAGTTATGATCTAAATCAAAATGGAGTTTGCAACTCTGGAGATATCGCTTCTGCACTTATATCGAAGAATCATCTAAGTGGGAGTATTACCCATGCTATTTCTTCTGTAGCTAGTGATAGTAGCGCAATTGTAATTGAGTGTAATAATGAGATCGGAACATCGGTTCGTACTTCGGACGATAACACTCAAGTTCCTGGAGATAATCTTGTAGCTACTAATCATTTTAGAGAACTTTACGATCCAATTTATTGTTTCCGCTATGAAAATATTGTCGATTCATTATCTGTAAGCACAAATATAACGAGCAACCGTAGCTGGGATCTACTCTGTGGTGCTGCCGGTATAACAGGAAATATTCAAACTATTCAATTTATTCCTCTAAATGGAAATATTTTATGGGCTACTTCACCGAATGTTATCTATCCCGCTTTCTCTCAAGATCCTACGGAGTTTACGCTCAATGATCTATTATTTTCTGTTTCTATAGACGAAGTCGAAAACAACGATCTTTTTACAATCAATTCTTACCCAAATCCATTTCATACAAGTACAACAATTTATTTCAATACCATTACTTCAGGACAAAATATAAAAGTTGAGATCTTTAATATCAAAGGTCAAAAGATCAAAACGTTGGATATTGAGGAGCAAGAGCTAAGAACTAACAAGATTGTTTGGGATGGTAGGGATAATCTTAATAAACCAGTCTCATCAGGGATTTATTTTTACAATTTTGAGATCGATAACAAAATGAAAGCTTGCAATAAAATGTTACTCATAAAATAATGTATTTATAATAACGGATAAGGAAAATCTATGAAAGATCTTAAAAGAATGACATTGAAAGCTGTATTGGAAAACAGTGAGAGCAAATATTCTGTAAAGCCATGCTTGAGTTGGGTAGATGCTAAACCATTGCGTTATAATGATTTTGCAGAGCAAATAAGAGAAGTACAAATGTTTTTACAACAGCAGAATATTAATAAAGGTGATAGAGTAGTGATTTTAAGTGAAAATTCTCCCAACTGGGGTATTACATATTTTGCTATAACAGCAATGGGAGCAGTTGCAGTTCCAATATTACCTGATTTTCGTGATAATGAAGTTCATCACATTATTCGACACTCAGGTTGTAATGCAATTTTCGTTTCTAAAAAACAATTGCCCAAGATCGAAGAATTTGATAGCGATCAGCTAAAAGTTCGAATAATTATAGACAATTTCCAGATAATTCCTCCCGAGACAACGGTTACAAAATTGAAAAACACAATATCAAAACAAGCGAGATATATAACAAAACTTAAAGATACCGCTTTAGAACTTACTGGCCTACGCTCGGCGGAAGTAAATGAAGACGATATTGCATGTATTCTTTATACATCCGGAACTACAGGTCATTCAAAGGGTGTGATGTTGACACATAAAAACTTGGTTTTCGATGCACTAAAGGTCTTTGAAATTCAAAATATTACCTCCACTGACAGATTGCTTTCTGTTTTACCTTTACCACATACCTATGAATGTACTTTAGGTTTACTTATGCCGATAATAAAAGGGGCAGCGATCTACTACATGAAGAAACTGCCAACTCCCAGTGTTTTAATTCCGGCCTTAAAGAAGGTTAAACCAACAATTATGCTTACAGTTCCATTGATAATGGAAAAAATCTATAATAATAAGATCAAACCTAATTTCACTTCTAATATTTTTTCTCATACCCTATTCAATTTTCCTCCTACTCGTAAAATTTTGCATTTTTTAGCAGGAAAAAAGCTTTATAAAACGTTTGGGGGAAATTTACATTTCTTTGGTATAGGAGGAGCGCTTCTTTCACCCGAAGTAGAACGATTTCTCCGAGATGCTAAGTTTCCTTATGCAGTCGGTTATGGTCTTACCGAAACCTCTCCCCTGATAGCAGGTTGCAACCCCGAGAACACAAAATATCGCTCAACTGGGATAGTTCCCACAGGTATGAAAGTGAAAATTGTAGATTCAGATCCGAAAACAGGTGAAGGAGAAATCTATTTCAAAGGTGATAATGTAATGAAAGGCTATTACAAAGATCCTGAACGTACTCAGGAAGTATTAACTGATGATGGGTGGTTTAAAACTGGTGATCTGGGGATTCTCAAAAATAACGGATATCTTTACATCAAAGGTAGAATAAAAAACATGATAGTTGGTCCTAGCGGTGAGAATATCTATCCTGAGGAGATCGAAACTGTAATAAATAAACAAGATTTTGTTGTTGAATCTATAGTCTACTCAGAAGATAATAAGATCATTGCCAGAATCTATTTGGATTATGACCTTCTCGATAAAAGATTTAAAGTAAAAAAGATCTCTGATAAAAAAATGCAAGAGATGATAAAATTAAGATTGAATAAGATCAGAAGAGAGGTTAATTCTCAAATTGCATCCTTCTCACCAATAACGAAAGTGATCGAGCAACTAGAGCCATTTGAAAAAACACCAACAAAAAAGATAAAAAGATTCCTATATACAAATTGATCGATATTTTTGAAAATTATAATTAACCGCGCGTACTCAAATGATAATTATTCCCCATGAAAGAAGTTTTGATATTCGAAGTATGTGATTTTAATGGTACCATCGCTAAGGATGGTTGTTTGATCAAAGGTGTTAAAGAAAAATTAAAAGATTCAAATGTTTCTCTAAAAATTTTCCTCAGCAAAGATCATTTAAAAGAAAAGTCCAGCTTCATTACTGAATTGGGTACTGAAAATTGTGCTGCGATCGGTAACGGTA
>LSCM01000102.1 GCA_001577185.1 Cloacimonetes bacterium TCS62
GTGCAAGCAAGGATAGAAGGGCAATCGATAATCGGAAAATCAACGACTCTCTGAATCTGCTGATCAGGCAAACCATCGTTCATCATAAGCGGCTCATCCATTGTCTCATCCCAGTATCCAATTCCTTCTTCTTCCCAACCGGCAAAAAGTTTGTCATTGCAGTCCAGAGCGATCGAAGTAAGGTAGTTATCCCAGAAACAGACATTCCAATTTTGAGCAAAATCATAGGAGGAGTACAAGCCGGAAGAGTATGATTCGCCCGGCATAAATGCATATAGAAGACCATCTGCAGTAAACTGAAAGTCTTTTACCTCGTTGGCATTATTTGCTAATTCCCAGCTATTTAAGTCATAAAATAATAGATGAGCCGGAAAGATTGACATAGGTTCTTCACTTAAAGTAAAATATCCATTGGAATGAGCTTCCCAGGCAATACTTTCACCTTGTGGCTCTTGGATGTAATTGGTTTCATAGTAATCAGTTAGCAGACATTCTACGATTGATTGTGAACTATTTCGTTTCCAATAGTAAATAGTATTGTAAGTTTTGATCAGGATCTCATCACCAATTGGAGAGATGTCTCCGCCGGTTGCGCCGCTATAACCTCCACCAAAAGGATAAGCTGCAGGAGGATAATCTAATTGAGCCACTTCTTCCATTATATTGATCTCGGTGGTGGATTGTGGATAACTCGCAAAAAACACTCTATCAAAGCCGGTAGAAGATGTTTCACTTCTTTTGGAAACTACGTAGATATCATTTGTGAGCGGATCTACCATCATTGTTTCCGCATCGTAATTTCCGGTTTCATATTGAATTTGAATAGTGTCATACTCTTCGATCAGCTCATTCACAGGTGTCTGGCTGGCAGAAACAATCGGTTCTGCAAAACGATAGATATATTTTGTATCATATTGCTGAGCATTGTCTCCAATATCAGCTATGTAAATATAATATCCATCACTTTCCAAAAAACCCAGAGAAATGTCTTCCCAATCACGATTTTCAACTCCTTCCAAGGTAAAAGTCCCTAAGTGTTCACCTTCGTTATTGAGGGCATAAACTGCCGGTTCACTATCAGAATCATTATGAGTCCAGAGCACATTGTTATGAGCTCTGCTGGCGATCAAACCAGAGGCTTCGTTGATATCATCCAATTCCAATAATCCTTGATCTTCCCCAAATTCAAAATCTGGTTCCGCTGAATATATCCGATTATAGATGCTTCCATCGGAATCAAGCACAGCTGTGTTGTCGTACTCATTCATACTATAACACTCTGTATTAAAGAAAAGCGGATCTCGCACCCAGTGTATTCCATCAAAAGAGCGGGTTATTCCCTCATCACTGCCGGCATAGTATAAGTTATCTAATTCATTGAAGAATAGAAAATTAGGGCAAAAAAGCCAGTCTAAGCAAGTGAACTCGTGTGTATTCATATCAAAAAGATAAATGCCATCAGAATTGGAATTATAACCAAGCAGTGTCACCAGCTTATCATCGTCGATCTTAAGGCAGTCCATCACACCCAACCCACCTGCTTCATATTCGGTCCAATCAAGATCAAATTGAATAAGAAGACCACTCGAAGTGCATAAAATAGCTTGCTCTTCGAATTGGAAATTTGCATTTAAGATTGGAAATTCTGATTCGCAGAAACTATTCCATTCATAAGCTGACGTAACAGTAATCGTTAATACCAACAGGATTGTAATTAAAACTTTCATCATAATCTCCCTTGAACAAAAAACGTTCTGTAACACAAAACCTTCTTTTTTTACGTTAACTAATTATTTTCTATACAAATAAACATGCTGGGAAAATCTCCTCCAAAAAGTTAGATTTAAAGCCAATTTTTTAAGAGAAATAATCCCATGAAAATTATTGAAAATATTGCGAGGCGGATTTGCCGAAAGCTGACTAAAAATCAAGTTATTCGAATCATTAAAGTATTGCAGAATTTGTTAGATGATCCTGAAACAATATTCAAAAAACCTGAACCGGAATACACAAACTATCGTAAATTCAAAGTTGATTCCGAGCCACCTTTAACTAAACCACCGGATTCAATCCCCGAGCTTGATTACAGAAGATTTCAATTTCAAACTTTCTTTGAATAATTTTTTTTATCATTATATACAAATTATGTTAGAGTTTTATTAGTCAAGTAATAAAAGCGGGGATTGGGGATATTTGTACGAAATGAAATTCTTGCAGCTTTCTTCAAAGACAGTGCATTATCTGGAGCGAGGAGAAATAGTGGAAGATCAGAAGAATAGAGGTTTAGGGTATAGGGTTTATGGTTTAAGGTTGGTTTGTAGAACTAGGATTTAAGAAAAGATTGATAATTCATCATTCATAATTCACAATTCGTAATTCACATTCTTGCCCTCCGTGCCCTGTGAAATCTCTTCTTTTCTAACTTCTTGCAATACAGCATCTTTAAAATTCTGGCTGTATCGGTAATTCTTAATCTTCTTAACCATTAAACCTCCCTAGTTTAGGTTTCTGTCAACCTATTTCAGGACGGGGCACTTTTTTAGTCTTTATGCATTAAAAATTTCAATTTCACTCCGACCGGTAAATGATCTGACACATTGCTATCATATTCATACCAGCCGTTATCTAAATAATCATCAATCTTAAAAGTTCTAGTTTCTGAAACACTCATGTTATATTCATCAAAAAGTTCATTTGTGATCAAGATATGATCAAGATGACTTGGCCAACCAGGATAAGACCAATTATCTGTCGAACCCAATCCTATATCCCAATCTGCAAATAAATATTCCTCTGGTGTTGATATAAATTGCATAAAAACATTATTATCTTCTTCATCATTCAATTCATCGTTCATATCACCGATTACAATTACATTCTGATCAAATAGATTCTCAAAAATATATGCATCCAATAAGTTACATGCATTATAGCGACGGGTTTCTTCATCCCACGGATCACTCAAATCTAATTCACCATCTCCTCCAGCCTTAAGATGATTATTTATGATAGTGACATTTTCACTTTGATAAGTAATATCCAACCTTAATGGAGGTCTGGGAAAAGCAATCCAGTTGGTTGGAAACGGTTCACATATACTATCATAAAAAGTATTTTTGTATATAAAAGCCAAGTTGATAGAGCCATAGTTGCTACTAACGCTATTAGATCTATACCCGTTCCAGCTATTCAAACTATCACTGAAATTTAGTATATTAATAACTTCTTCAAAATCCGCATCACTTTCAATTTCCTGCAATCCATAGATATCAGCATCTATTGCAGCAATAATTTGAGCAACGTAATTTGTAGTTTCAGAATTTTTTGGAAAATGCTCAATATTCCAAGTTACAACATCCAAGGTAGAATCAGTACCAAAAAAGAGGTCATCTAAACTTAAAGGCTCATCATTGGATCCTGTTGGTCCCTTTTCCTGCTCACCGCAAGCAAATATTATCATAGCAATGATCAAGCCTAATATAAATAATTTATTGTTCTTCAATAACTCTCCAATTTTTCTATTAAATCGACTGCTGATGCAAGATCGTTCACAATAAAGTCCGGGGTATATTTTGAATTCTTTCTTTTATTTAAAAACTCATCTTCACCATTACCAGTAAGAACTAATATTGTTTTCAAACCTGCATTATAGCCAAATCCAATGTCAGAGAATTTATCTCCGATCATATAAGATGTCGTATTATCTATCTGATATTTCTCTTGTATTTTTTTAAACATTCCGATCCCAGGTTTTCTATCTTCATGCTGAATATTGTAAGGTTCAACTTTACCTTTTTTATGATATGGCGCAAATATTATATCATCCACTTTAGTATTTTCTTTCGCTAATTCACTAATCAATTTCTCATTTATTTTCTTAACATCATCAATCTGAAAATAACCATAAGCAACCCCAGCTTGATTTGTTACTATGAAAACAAGATAACCCATTTTATTTAATTTACCAATAGCTTTAGCAGCAAATGGATAAAGTATTAGATCATCTGGATGGTTAATGTAACCATGTTCATCTGAGTTGATCGTTCCATCCCTATCTAGAAAAACCACTTTATTTTTTTCTCTCATCTTATTCCTCTATTATTTTATTAGCTTTTATGGTCTGAGGTACGGAATTTCAGCGCATCAGGAAGTTGAATATTAAATAACTGAAAACGATAATTCCAATAATCACCATGTTTAGTAAACCGAAAAAACACCTTCCAGCAATGCAAATTTCTGGTTAAAGTGAAATTATATGAGACCAGATCATCACTTTTTAGATCTATATAGTTTGAATATGAAACTGACCAGTTTTTCGTCAATTTTGCAGATAATGCCATACGAAGATTATTTTTATAATCTCCCAATTCATATTGCGCTTTATTGGTTCGATAACTATGGGTGAAAGTTACAGACCAATTTTTCTTTTCACTGTCTAATTTATCCAATTCATCCAAACTAGTGATCAAATCATTATCATCTATCGAGAGAGTATCCCTGCTGAAGATATCACCTGTGACAAGATCACTTTTCTTAAGAGGAAAATAATCTACATAGTGCGCATCACCAGAGAATTCCAATTTATTAGCTAAAGAAAAGCTCCAGTTTTCCATACCCCAATCCCAATTTTTATAATCCCATGATTTAAGTTTTAACTTGTATGGTTCTTGCGAAATATTTAAAGAGGGATCTGTAGAAAAATTTAATACCTTGTAGGAAAAACTACCCGGATTAAGATCTAAGCTATGTGAAATTTGCCCAAAACCGTTATCCTTCTCAAAATCATAAGACATACTTGAATTAAAATCCACAAAATCATTGAGCTTTCGTTCCTCTTTATTTTCAGATTTTGCTAATTTCAGTTGCCATTTATTATTTAAAGACAAACTAATACGTTTATACTTATCATTATCTTTAAGACTGATGCCATCAAAGCTGTAAAATTTTTCATTTTCAGTAAAATCCGGTTGATAGGAAAAGCTCATAGAAGGAGAGATAATATGCCTGATGGCAGAGACATAGAAACCATCAAAGCGACGTAATCCGTAAAGATTGAAAGACATTGAACTATTTGTAGAATAATCATTTCCTCTTACAAATTTATTATCCAATTCGTCGCGGTCAAACCAGACTTCACTCCCCGAAATGGATTGAGACAGATTAAGCCAGCCTTTTAGTTTGTGAGAATATCTTAAACCACCAGAATGTTTAACTCCAAAGTTATGTTGATTACCATTTGTATAAGTACTGTCAGGACCAGGGGAATCTTGGTAAATCACATCCCAGAATGTAGCTAAACTATC
>LSCM01000103.1 GCA_001577185.1 Cloacimonetes bacterium TCS62
GATCTTTTCCCATTTTTGCTTTCTGTTTATAGCTTTTATAGATCGTCTATTTGTAGTTTGAATTCCAATTTCAAATTGGAAACGATCAGGTGGACATTTTTTTAGGATATTAAAATCTTTTTCAGTTAAGAGTTGAGGATGGATTTCAAAATGGAATTTTGTATCTCCTTCTTTTTTTAATAAAAATTCCCAAATATCATGAGAAAACTGCTTAATATTAAATGTTCTATCAACAAATTTGATGATCTTAGGTTTATGGGCGATGAGAAAATTTAGCTCGGTTTTTACCTTTTCAAAACTTCTTAATTCGAGCTTTTGCTCAAAGCGGGAGGAAATACAATAACTGCATTTAAATGCACATCCACGACTTGCTTCATAGTAAATATATTTATGTTCAAGTTCGTTAAGATCTTTATTAATATAGGGAAATGGGATCTGATTTAATTTTGGATTAGCTCTACGAATTATTTGTTCTGTTAAATTTAAATTATTTTTCAATAGATATCGAAAAGCCGCTTCACCCGCTCCTGATACGATGTAATCTATTGCAGAAAAGGATTCGAGCCATGAATTCGGATTGTAACTAACTTCCGGGCCACCAAGAACGATCTTAACATTTTTAAGGATCTTCTTGATCTCAGTTAAGATCGATTTAACAATTTTAGAATTCCAAATGTACACGGAGATAGCAACAACATCCGGATCTTCATTATAAATTGTATCTAAGATCTTCCAAAATGGCTGATTAATTGAAAGCTCTTTTATCTTGATCTTATAATCCAGATCACAAGTGAAATTTCTTAAATATCTTACAGCTAAATTAGAATGTGTATACCTGGCATTTATGGCGAGAAGAAGTACCTTGTTCATTTTATTTAAATTTTAATGCGAAAACATTTTTTTAGCTGCTTTCAAATCCTCTGGGAAATCTATCTCAATACATTTAATATTATTTGTTGGAACAGCTTTCAGAATTACATCCTTTGCTAATAAATTCACAGCATACTCAAAGTAATTATTTTCCTGATTATTATCGATGCCATGATCAAGATACTTTGAAAATTGTGGCAAAACATCTAAATTAAATTTCCCAACACCTATAAATTCTCCACTGCAATTTTCGATCTTTAATTTTTTGCCGATTTCAATGATATCCATATCATCATTCAAGATCATTTTTACCTCTTCTTCAGCACATGATTTTGTCTCTAAAAGCAGCTGAGAATATTCAGTCTCATCAGAGATCTTCTTCAAAAGATCTTTTTGAAAGAGAACGTCCGCATTAAAATAGATGAAATCATCATCAAAATAGTCTTTAGTTAACCATAACGAATATAAAGTATTAGTTTTGTCAAATATTGGGTTTTCAATAAAAGTAACATTTTCTACTGGAATTTTCTTTAATATGTGTTTCTTAAGAATATCTTTTTTAAAACCCAGGACTATAACAAATTCCTTAATTCCTACTTGATTGCAACTCTCGATCTGCCTATGAATAATAGATTTCCCATTGATCTTTATCATACTTTTAGGTAGTCCATTAGAAACACTTTGTAATCTTCTTCCCATACCTGCTGCTAAAATTATCGCTTTCATATAACATCCTTTATTAATTTTTGTTTTTTATTTAAAGTGTAAATCATTTCGTCAACGAATTTATTGGAAGATTTTGATAAATCAGAAAATATTATTTGCCATATTTAGCTATATAATTAATTTATACTAAAATAGTATGAATTAAAAGGAGAATTCAAGTATGAAAGAAGCAAATTTCAAAAAACCTGAACAGAAAGAGCAAGATAAGAGATTAAATAATAATTTAGATAGGATCAAAAACAAGTTTATTGTTATTAGTGGTAAAGGTGGAGTTGGAAAAAGTACTGTAGCGGTAAATGTGGCTTATGGTCTTCTGGATAAGGGATTCACAGTTGGAATCCTAGATGTAGATATTCATGGACCTTCAATAGCTAAAATGTTAGGTATAGAAGGAAAAAGATTAAAACCCCAAGGTAAAAATAAGTTTCCTTCACCAATTGAAGTAACAAAAGATCTATATGCCATGTCTATTGCAAGTTTGATCGAAAGTCCTGATGAACCCATAATCTGGAGAGGTCCCCTCAAAATTGGAGCTATCAAACAATTTATGCAAGATATTCAATGGCCAGAATTAGATTATTTGATCGTTGATTCTCCTCCTGGCACTGGTGATGAACCTTTAAGTGTTGTCCAAACTTTAAAAAAAGTTGATGCTTCACTAATAGTATCTACTCCACAGGATGTAGCTTTATTGGATGCAAGAAAGACAATTAAATTTTCGGAAAAAATGAAAGTACCTGTCTTGGGTATTATTGAAAATATGAGTACTTTTGCCTGTCCACACTGTGGGGAGAAGATCGATATTTTTTCCGGTTTAGGTATAGAAAAAGCTGCAAAGGATTTCAAAGTCGATATTTTAGGAAAAATACCGATCGATACAAATATTGTAAAAAGTGGTGATTCAGGATTTTCATATTTGGGAAAACACAAAGATTCTGTTTCTGCAAAAGAGATCCATAAAATAGTAGAGAAAATAGTTAAAAAATAATAAATCTGTTAGATGAAAAAGTGGTGTTTTACGGAACATCACTTTTTTTTTGTTTATACGTAGCTGTTAGTATGGAAGGAAATATATATAAGTTGAAATTTACTAAATATCAAAAAAAATATTTTTATAGGACAATCACATCTTGACAATGCAATATAACATATTTAATTTGCTTTATTCTTAAAGGAGAAAAAATGAGAATAGACTCCAGATATGAAGTTATCAAAAAATTAGGTACCGGTGTTTGGGCAACAGTGTATCAAGTAAAAGATGTTCGTACAAACAACGTTTTTACTCTCAAACATTTTCACAGAATTGAAACAAAAGATCTATATCAAAAATTTTCAGCTGAAAATATGCACCAGATCACTAAATTACAGCACCCCAACTTAATTCATGTTAGTGATTTTGGTAACTTTGGTAATAATGTGTATTACCTTAGTGAATATTTTAATGGTAAGACACTAAATAATTTTAAATTTACAACTACCAGTATAGACATTCTATATGATATTATTGTGCAAATATGTTATGCTTTAAGTGCTCTACATAACCAGGAAATTTTACACAAAGATCTTAAGCCTGCTAATGTGATCTATCGCATAAAAAATAACAAACCTGTTGTTAAAGTTATGGATTACGGATTTTCCAAAATTGGTACTGAGGACAAAAGTCAAAAGAGCATGCAAAATTTACCATATATTGCTCCGGAAGTTTATACAGAGAATGTTGTAAGTCCAAAAAGTGATTATTATTCTCTAGGTGTAGTATTGTATAAGATCGTTACTGGAAGTTTACCGTATACATCAGAGCAATTATCTGATGTTGTTGCAGGAGGCAGATTTGATGTATTCCCCAAATTTCCTCGAGAGTTGAATTCAGATATTCCAGAAGAGCTAGAAAAACTCATTTTAAAGTTAATTGAAAAAAATCCTCAGGATAGATTTAATGATATTGAGAGTATAATAACATATGTAAACAAAATTCAAGATCAAAAATTCTCTTACTCCAGTAAATGGTCAATAGTAAATAGAATTCAGTTCAGTGACTACATTGTAAGGGAAAATTATTCTCATAAATTGTTGGATTATATACCGATAATATCCAAAGGTAATGGTAAGATAATATCATTAACAGCTGGGAAAGGATTAGGTAAGAACAATGTATTAACTTTGTTTAGATATCATATCTTAACTAATGAATATTTTATTTTTGATTATACTTGCGATAAGAAACACAAAGATCCATTTTTTGCATTGATCAAAGAGTTTTATGCAGCAGTCAAAAAAAATACAAAGATACAGTCTGATCTCTCGGAGATCTCGCAAAAACTGGAGCACTATTTATTTGAATCTGAAGAAGAAGCTGCTAAAGAAGAACAAAACAAAGCACAATTAGAATTAGATTTTAAGTCAGCATCTAACTTTATTTATCATCTATCAGAAGAAAAACCTATAATATTCATAATACGTGCTGCTGAACATCTCCCAAAAGAAGTATTTGACTTTGTGAATTATATTTCTCGCAGGATACTAGATCGTCCAATAATGATCATTATTAGCTTGAATGATCCCCGCAAACTTGAAGGGCTAGTGCATACTGTTAAGATCAAGATAGATCCGCTTTCACTAAAAAAGGCAAAGGAGTACGTTGAAAGGCTTTTGCAAAAATCACCGCCAGATGAATTTACAGAAGATATTTGGCGAATGTCGAATGGAAATCCTATGTTTATTGAGAAGATCTTGATAGACTTAACTATAAATCATATTATATGGAAAGATGGTAAATTTGATTTTTCAACTGGCTTTGATGATTATAAATTACCAGATGAGGTTATTCAAGATATTTATTTAAGACTCGCTCATATGAATCAGACGAACTATCGGCACTTGCAGAAATTATCATGGATCAAGACGAAATTATCGAAAAAATTAATAAAATATATTTTAGGGATTAAAGACAGAGAACTTTTCTTCCTATTATCTGATGCATCTAATAATGAACTTTTAAAAAGAGATGGTGATTATTTAGAATTAACTTTTGATGTAGCAAAACAAAGACTGAATAGCGAAATATCTGATGAGTTAAAAGTAAAGATCTCTAGGAAAGTATTGGAGTATTTCTCTGACAAATTGGTTGCCCAATATCATATATGTAAAGGTATTATGTGGCATGCAAAGCATGTTAAAGACTATAAATCACTCCGCAAATACAATTTGGTTTTGGCTCAAATCTTTGTTGATGACGGTAAATTTTTTCGCGGATTTCTAGAATATTGTAGCGTTATAGAATTGGATCTTTCTGGACAAATTAAAATTCCAGAGTACGAGTTAAAAAAGGATCTGAAAAGATTGATGAAACTTTCTGAATGGACGACGCACAAACAGATACCCAATAAAATCAAAACATTAATAAGTAAGATGCCTAAGATAACCGAAAAATATTTGATCTTGGGAGAATTTTATAGAGTATTAGAAAAATATAGACTTGCGCAAAATAGATTCGAAAAAGCTTACAAAATTGCTATTATAGGAAAGTATAAAGTTCTTAGTTTATTAGGATTATGTAAAATTGAGCTCCTTAGAAATAAATTAAAGAAAGTTGATAATTATCTTAGTGAACTTGAAGAGCTTGATCTTAGTGAAGAGAATGAGATAGAGTATATCACAATCAAGAGTATATATTTAGGTTCAACAGGTCGAATAGAAGAAGGTATAAGT
>LSCM01000104.1 GCA_001577185.1 Cloacimonetes bacterium TCS62
AATTATGTGAAGAAAATAAATGAATTTGTATTTGATAAATAATTTAAAGTTGTATTTTTTATACTTGACAAACTAATGCTCTTAGTAATAATTCAGAGAGTGCCTAATAAAATAAAGGAGGAATTATGAAAAAATTCATGTTAGGTTTGTTTTTAACAATTCTATTAACCCTGCCAATTACCTTATTTGCACAAACAGGTAAGATAGCAGGTCAGGTTACTATCGAAAAATCTGGTAATCCATTAGCGAATGCTGCAATCTTAATTGTGGGTTCAGAAGTAGGGACATATACTAAAGATAATGGTAGTTACATCCTTAGAAATGTACCCGTAGGATCTTATGAAGTGCAAGCACGCTACTTAGGATATGGGATTGAAACTCAAATGGTAGAAGTAAAAGCCGATCAAACAGTTGTTGCTAATTTTGTTCTTATTATCAAGTCCATCGGTGTTGAAGGTATCAGTGTTATTGCTGATAGAGCTGACTCAGATACACCAATTGCCTACACAGATGTTGATAAAGAAGAAATTACTTCTTCATTAGGTTCTAGAGATATACCACTTGTATTAAAGAATACTCCAAGTGTTTATTCTACAGGACAAGGTGGTGGTGCTGGAGATGCCAGTCTTAATATTCGTGGTTTTAACCAGCGTAATGTAGCTGTAATGATCAACGGTGTTCCAGTGAATGATATGGAAAATGGTTGGGTTTATTGGTCAAATTGGGATGGACTAGGTGATGCTACCTCTTCCATTCAGGTGCAAAGAGGCCTTAGTGCTGTAAACCTAGCAGTTCCTTCTATTGGTGGAACAATGAATATGATCACTGATCCTACTGAAATGAAAAAAGGTATTAGTTTTAAGCAAGAATATGGTTCCGGTAGTTTCCAAAAGAAAACTTTAATTGCAAATTCAGGCTTAGTTAATGATAAATATGCATTCAGTTTCAATGTAACTCGTAAAACAGGCGATGGCGTGATTGATGCTACCTGGACTGATGCTTGGTCATATTATCTTGCTACAAGTTATAAGATCAATGACAATAATCGCCTTGAATTCTACGCAGCTGGTGCTCCTCAAAGACACGGACAAAATTTATACAAGCAGAATATGGCAGCTTATGATCATGACTATGCTGAAGAAAATTCAGGCTTATCAGATTTGCCCGATAGTGTTATGACAGATTACTTATCTTCTTTCCCTGAATCTAACGCTGGTATGTTCTACAATGAAAACTGGTATGCAGTTAGTCCTACTTATACCGGAAAACAATGGTGGAATGGAGATCTCCATGATAGATATTCAGCAAATTTCTTGAATGAACGTGAAAATTTCTATCATAAACCACAAATTAACTTGAACTGGTTTACTAAATTGAGTGAAAAATTAGATATTTATTCAATTGTTTATTATTCTGGTGGTAAGGGTGGTGGAACTGGAACTTATGGTTCAATGAAATATAACTACCATGTTGGTATTGAAAGTCCATCACGTTTTGTTGTTTGGGATGCTACAATTGCAGTAAACGATACATCTTCAACAGGATCTGTAGGAATTCTTCGTAACAGCCGTAATAACCAATGGACTGTTGGTGCTATTTCAAAGGCAAATTTTAGAATTAGTGACCAAATCAACACTTCTTTTGGTCTTGACTGGAGAACTGCTGAGATAGATCACTTCCGAGAAGTTCGTGACTTACTTGGTGGGGATTATTTTTATTACGATGGAAACGATTTTGATTCTACAGAAGAAGATTATCAAAAAGGCCTTGGAGATAAAATTGCCTATCACAATACAAATACTGTTGATTGGATGGGTGGATATCTACAAGGTGAATATTCGCAAGATAAACTTAATTCTTATGGAATGTTTGGACTATCAAGTGTTAAGTATTCATTTACTGATCATTTTGCTGATGATGGCACAGGAGCAGAGTTATTCTCAGAGACAGATTGGCTTCCTGGGTATCAAGGTAAGGGTGGTGTAAGTTACCGTATTCTTGATGATGTGGGGGTTTTTGCTAATGCTGGTTATGTTTCAAAATGCCCTATTTTTGATGAAGTAATTGATGATTATGACGGAACTGTAGCTGAAGATCCAGAAAATGAGAAATTCTCTGATTTTGAAGTAGGATTGAATCTTGCAGCTTTAGATGGATTACTGAATTTGAATGCTGATTTTTACTATACTAGTTGGTTTGATCAAACTAGAACAACAGGAATAACTGATTCACTCGGTAATGAAGGCATCCTTTTCCTTAGAGGTATGGATTCTAAACACTCTGGATTAGAACTTGAACTTCACAGTCGACCAATTGAATTAGTAAAATTTGATTTATCGTTATCTAAAGGTGATTGGATTTACACAAATGACTTTGGGGCAACTTACAAAAATTGGGTTGCTGATTCAACGGGTACAATGATTGAAACAATTGATTCAGTAGATTGTTATGTAAAGGATCTTAAAGTAGGTGATGCACCTCAAACACAACTTGCCTTTGGAACAACATTCTATCCTGTGCAAGGTCTGGAGTTAAACTTGTCATATAAATATTTTAGTGATTTCTATGCTTCATGGGATCCGTTCAGTCGTGGAGATGAAACTGATGAATCTCAAAGCTGGGAAATACCGGATTATGGAGTAACAGATCTTCACTTAATTTATGGCTTACCCACAATTGTAAGAGGAGTTCAAATGGAAGCATTTATTCATGTATTTAATTTGTTTGACGAAATATATGTTCAAAATGCTACCGATAATAGCTCATATAATAGTTATGACACAGAGCTATATTCTCATACTGGAAGTTCTGCAGAAGTTTTCTTCGGACTTCCAAGAACATTTAACGCTGGAGTTTCTCTGAAATTCTAATCATCGCAAAATAGCTGCATAAGGGAAGTCTTTGATGACTTCCCTTTTCTTTTATATCATTTTATTTGACTTATAATTACCATAATAAATCTTTTCCTTATAAATCAATTTGTTATAAAAAATATCGGAGGTAATATGAAGAAAATATTGATTATTATAACTCTATTGTTTTCATTAATTCTACTAGCAGATCCACCCGCAACTTTTGATCTAAGAGATTATAATGGAGAGAATTATGTTACATCTGTAAAAAGTCAACAAGGCGGAACCTGCTGGACACATGGAGCAATGGCAGCAATGGAAGGCAATTTACTTATGACTGGAACCTGGGCTGCTGCAGGTGAAACAGGCGAGCCAAATTTAGCAGAATACCATTTAGATTGGTGGAATGGATTTAATCAGTTTTATAACGAAGATTTAGACCCGCCGACAGGAAATGGTTTAGAAGTACATAATGGTGGAGATTATCGTGTTACATCTGCTTATCTTTCTCGTGGTGAAGGAGCAGTTCGAGATGAAGATGGACAATCATATAGTTCTGCTCCAAATAGATGGCTCCCAAGTTATCATTATTATTATCCTAGAACTATTGAATGGTATACATTAGGTGATAATTTAGAAAATCTGGATCTTATTAAAGAACAGATCATGGCTTATGGGGTGTTAGGGACATGTTTGTGTTCTAATGGCGCCTTTATAAATGGTGAATATGAACATTATCAGCCACCAAGTGATCCTACGCCTCCCAATCATGCTGTTTCTATAATTGGTTGGGACGATAACAGGACTACACAAGCCCCAGAACCTGGTGCTTGGCTTGTTAAAAATAGCTGGGGATCTGGTTGGGGTAATAATGGATATTTTTGGATCTCATATTATGATAAACATACCTGTCGCAATTCGGAAATGGGTGCTATATCTTTTCAAGAAGTGGAACCTCAACAATATGGAAATATCTATTATCATGATTATCATGGATGGAGAGATACTCTCACCACAGTTACAGAAGCCTTTAATGCATTTGAATCTGATGGAATAGGAATATTAGAAGCTGTAAGTTTTTTCACTGCAGTAGATTCTGTGGATTATACTATAAAAGTATTTGGTGATTTTAACGGTATAGAACTTCTTAATGAACTATCTTCTAAAACAGGAACCATTTCTTATACAGGTTTGCATACTATAGAACTTGATACTTCAGTTGATTTAGAAGATGGGGATAATTTTTACATTTACCTAAATTTATCAACAGGTGGACATCCATATGATAGGACTTCTGAAGTGCCTGTGCTACTGGGAGCAAGCTATCGAACCGTAGTGGAATCCTCTGCTAACCCTGCAGAAAGTTATTATAAAAGTGGTGATGATTGGTTAGATTTTTACGATTATGATGATCCTTCAGGTTTTCAAAATACTGGTAATTTTTGTATCAAGGCTCTAACTATTAGCGGCTCAAGTGGTACTAATCCTCCCCAGAATTTAGAGACGAATGTTATTGATTACAATAGCATTAACCTCACTTGGGATGCGGGGAGCGTAGGAGCATTAAGTTATCGTATTTTCCGTGATGGAGAATTTTTAGAAGAGGTAGAAAATATTCCATTTCCCACAACTGGGCTCATAGACGAATCGTTGGATAGTGGAAATTATTCATATTATGTTGTCGCAGTTTATGATACAGGGCAATCAGATCCTTCCGAAACAGTTACTCAAACAGTAACATTACCTGTACCAGAGAATCCCCAGGCTATCAGTACTGGTGAGAATGTCTTGGTCTCTTGGGATATGATCGATAGAGATTTCAATTCATTTAATGTATATAGGGATAATGAAATAATTGCAGAATTCTTGAATAGTACATTTTATATTGATACCGCACTGCCGACAGGAACTTACACCTATAATATCACAGCAGTATACAGTGGAGGGTACGAATCAGAATACTCCGACGATGCAGTGATTTCACATGTTGACGTGAATAATAACGCAACTTCGAATCTTACAAAATTATGGGGTAATTATCCAAACCCATTCTATTCATCTGCAACAGACCATACTCCTGCAACTACAATATCTTTTTCCTTGAAAACCCAAAATTCCAAAAATTGCGCAATATCCATCTACAATGTAAAAGGACAATTAGTAAAAAAACTTCCTATCACAAGTCGAGATACTTCGGTTGATTGGAATGCAAAAGATGCTACAAGTGGAATTTATTTCTATAAACTAATTGTTGAAGGCAAAGAAGTCGATACGAAAAAGATGTTGTTATTAAAATAATATCATAATGGCTTTAAGAATGAGCCTTTTGAAAAGGCTCATTCTTTATATAAACTAAAGTTTTGATATCATTTTCAGATCTAATG
>LSCM01000105.1 GCA_001577185.1 Cloacimonetes bacterium TCS62
CTCTTGAAAATTCTGGTTTTTTTAACCCGAGAAATATGTTCTTAAATTGATTCATTCCGGCGTTAGTAAATAAGAGTGTAGGATCATCTATTGGTATAACTGGTGCAGATCTTGATACTTTGTGTTTCTTTTCCTTGAAAAAATTTATGAATTGTTCTCTAATTTGCTTACTACTTATCATTATTGCTCCTTAAAAATATGAATTATATAATTGTAAGAAATCATAATAATGGATTTCTGTAAAGAAAAAAGGCTAGGTTGGTAATTTTCTAATTTTGAAGATCTATTAAAATATTCTACAATAGAAAGATCAATATTGGGATATAAATTATGCCAATAAGAAATGATGATGAAACTAAGTTTGCTGCAAGTTTTTTATCTAGTTTTTCTATTGATGAAAATACTAAAGTATTGTATCCAATTGGTGCAGCACTACAAATGATGAGAACAGATCTTCTCAAACCTGTGAAATTAAGTAGATTCGCCAATATTATAGACAGGAGCAAACCAGTACCGATCCGGATAATATTTGCAATAATTATCTTTTTAATATTTTTTATTCTAAAATTGAAATAAATTCCTAGCGATAGCATAACAAGCGGGATAGTTGGATTTCCTAACTCTCTAAAAAGATTTTGTGTGATCAAAGGAAGCTGAATATTGGCTAGATTTAATATTATTCCAATTAATAATGCCCAGATTGGTGGGAGAGCTAAAAACTTCTTAAGCTCTATCCTCGAACTATTTGAAGAAGAATATTTTATTGCTAAATAATAGACAAAAGTAAAAATTATAAGTCCATTCCCAAATTGAAAAATTGTGGCGTAAGCAAAACCTTGTTCTCCATATGCAGAAATGATGAAAGGATATACGAATGCTGTGTTGATGATCATTGTACTGATAATAAAAGTGCCCAAGCTCTTACTTGCTAGTTGCATTTTCTTACCAATAGATTTTGATATAAAATATGTCGTGAACATTACTAGTACTGCTACAATAGGAAAAAACACAAAGGCAAGTTTCAGCTCAACTTCAAGTAACGAGAGTATGATCAGTGATGGTAAAGTAATATAAAAAACTACTTTCAAAAGTACATCGGCAGTTTTGTGTCTAAATAGTTGTATTTTCTTGAGAAAATATCCTAAAAAAAAGATTAGAATAATTGGTATGATTTTATTAAAAAATTCACTCATAATAAATATTAAAATTAATGTTAACTACCCAAAATTCCCAGAAGAACACCTGCTACAACAGCTGAACCGATCACACCAGCTACATTTGGTGCCATGGCATGCATCAACAAGAAGTTGTTTTTATCATGCTGTTGAGCATAATGATGTACCACTCTTGCACTATCCGGAACTGCAGAAACTCCTGAAGCTCCAATAAGAGGATTAATTTTTTCTTTCAGGAATAAATTCATAAACTTTGCAAATAACAATCCGGTTGCAGTCGCAATACAAAAAGAGAATGCACCTAATCCAAAGATCTTGATCGAATCAACTCTGAGGAAAACATTGGCTTGTGTGCTAGCTCCAACTGCTAAACCTAAAAGTATTGTAACAATATCTATCAATGCATTTCTAGCTGATTTAGCTAGTCGTTCTGTAACTCCGCTTTCTTTAAGTATGTTTCCAAAGAAAAGCATACCTAAGAGAACTGAAGCACCAGGAGCTATAAAAATTGTAACTATCGCTCCAATTATTGGGAATAAAATCTTTTCTCTTTTTGTAACAAGACGTGGAGTTTTCATTTTTATCATTCGTTCTTTCTTGGTGGTGAGGAGTGTCATTATAGGGGGTTGAATAACTGGAACAAGAGCCATATAAGAATAAGCGGCAATAGCAATAGGTCCAATTAAATGTGGTGCGAGTTGGGAAGAAATAAAGATAGAGGTGGGACCATCTGCTCCACCTATTATACCAATTGCTCCTGCTTCAACAACGCTAAATCCTAGCAAATTTGCTCCGATGAAAGTTGCGAAAATACCGAATTGTGCAGCAGCACCAAGCAAAATAAGTTTTGGATTTGCTATCAAAGTAGAAAAATCTGTCATTGCTCCGATACCCAGAAAGATTAATGGTGGATAGATACCACTTTTCACTCCATAGTAAATTAGTTGCATTACAGAGTTTTGGTCATAAACGCCCATAGTCCCGGGTATATTCCCTAGAATTATCCCAAAACCAATTGGGATAAGTAAGAGCGGTTCATACTTTTTAGCTATTCCTAAATAGATGAAGATCAAACCAAAAATGATCATGATTATATATTGCAACTCAATTTGCGAAATACCAGTCGTTGAAAAAAAGTTTAACATCTCTGACATCTATTCTCCGATCTCCATAATTATTTGTCCTTCCTGAATATTTTCTCCTTCTTTCACCAGGATTTTTTTAACTTTCCCTTCAAAGGAAGTCGTGATCTCCGATTCCATTTTCATGGCTTCTAAGATTGCAACAGTTTGGTCAGTTTTCACCAGGTCACCTTCTTGGACTAACAATTTGATGACAAGTCCTGGGATAGGGGCTATCACCGAGCCTTCATTAGCTTGAGATTTATTGGATTTTGGTTTTTTAATATGCATTTGAGGCTTGGATTTTTGTGAACGGGTTAACTTTGGTTTAGAGATTTTATCTTGATCAAGTTCAACTTTGTATTCCATACCATTTACTTCAACTAAAACGAAATCACCTGTATATTCTAATATTTTTGCAGTATATTTATCATCGTTTATCTTGAATTTATATTCTCTCATTACGACTCCTGTCGGTTATTTCTATTATTAAAATATATTCTATTGGGTAAATTAACTTTGTTAGCAGCGCTCCACATTTCCAGGGGTCGTCTCTTCCAGGTAAGCAATAATTTATTTTGCTTATCTGCTTCCATCTCGTGAAGATAGATTGCTGTTATTGCTGCTACCACATCATTTGCACTCATATTACTAGGTCCCGTCATTTCACCAATTGTTGTTTTTACTGTTTTTCTATTTTCCCATCTCTGAATTATTTTCAATCGTCCAATTATTAGCGCAACTATGGCTAAACTAGCAAATACGATCAACATGCCAACTATTGCTATTCCTCCTAAGTAAGAATTTTTATCGGAATTGAATTGCTTAATCAAATCAGCTATTTTTTTATTTGAAATATTAAGTTTTTGCAGTGAAGTTGTATTATCTATGTTCTGGTCAATTTTAAGCATGATTCTTAGTTTCTTGATCGGAATTGCACTTTTTTTTGATACTTCTAAGAGAGACATATCGTTGGTTAAGTTTATATTCTCTGCAGCAACCATAAAAATTGCATAAAACACAAGTAAAATCAGAAATATTTTTCTCATTTGAGTAATCCTTCTATAATGGTATATTACCATGTTTCTTGGGAGGATTGGTATCTCTTTTGGAAGCTAACATTTCTAAAGAACGAATAATTCTAAAGCGAGTAAATTCTGGTTCGATGATGTCGTCTATAAATCCTTTTTCTGCTGCACGATATGGATTAGCAAAATTATCTTTGTATTCTTTCTCTTTTTCTTTCAAAAATGTTTCTTCATCATTAGCTTTTTTTGCTCCTTTTCGGAACACAATTTCTACAGCACCTTTAGGTCCCATGACAGCTATCTCTGCAGATGGCCATGCATAAACGATATCTGCTCTCATATGACGAGAATTCATCACGCAATACGCTCCACCATATGCTTTACGTATGATAACAGTGATCTTTGGAACAGTAGCCTCTGCAAAAGCATATAGTAGTTTGGCACCATTTCGTATTATCCCATTCTGTTCTTGGTTAGAACCAGGTAAAAATCCTGGAACATCTTCCAAAACCAAAAGAGGAATATTAAAAGCATCACAAAAGCGGATAAACCGAGCTCCCTTAATTGAAGCATTTATGTCCAGTACACCTGCTAAGACCTTTGGTTGATTAGCAACTACTCCAACACTTTGACCATTCATTCGGGCAAAACCAACAACGATGTTCTGGGCAAAATTTCTAGCAACTTCCAAAAATTCTCCATCATCAACAATATTTGTAACAACATCTTCAACATCATATGGTTTATTAGGATTATCCGGTATGATAGAATTCAGACTTTCACATTTCCTATCAATAGGATCTTTAGTTGCCTTTGTGGGTGGATCTTCTAAATTATTGGAAGGAATATAACTTAAGATATTTTTTATTAATTCAATTGTTTCTTCTTCATTTTCAGTAATAAAATGTGAAACACCACTTTTGGTAGCATGCATTTTTGCTCCGCCCAGATCTTTTGTGGAAACATTTTCGTTCAAAACGGTTTTAACGACTTTAGGTCCGGTTACGAACATATAGCTAGTTTGTTCATTCATAATGATAAAATCTGTAATAGCAGGAGAATAAACTGCACCACCGGCACAAGGGCCCATAATAGCAGAAATTTGAGGGATAACGCCTGAGGCGGTTACATTTCTTAAAAAAATATCAGCATAACCGGCTAAAGCATCCACGCCTTCTTGAACTCTTGCTCCTCCGGAATCGTTCAATCCAATTAACGGAGCACCAACTTTGGTTGCCATTTCCATTATTTTTACAATCTTTTGAGCATGTGTTTGGGATAGTGAGCCACCCATGACTGTGAAATCTTGAGCATATACATAGATCAATTTTCCATTAACTGTTCCACAACCAGTAACTACACCATCACCAACCGGTCTGTTCTTTTCCATGTCAAAGTTAGTATTTTGATGTTTTACAAACATGTCGAATTCTTCAAAGCTGTCTTTGTCGATCAAAAGATTTATTCTTTCACGAGCTGTGTATTTGCCTTTTGCATGTTGTTTCTCAATGCGTTTCTTACCACCACCAAGACGTGCTTTTTCACGTTTCTTTCGAAGTTCTGCAATCTTATTAATGTTCGACATTAAACCTCCACACTATATTTACAAGAATTGATATTTAACTTATTACAAATTTCTTTTTTAGAATATTAGGTCAATTAAATTTTAGAAATTAAAATCATTAAATATCATCAAATAAAATGATCAAATTTTTGCAAACAACTAAAGCACTACAAAAAAGATTCGTATCTCCTGTGGACAATCAGAAGTTTTCACCCAACCTCCGAGTGTGCAAAGCACCTCTGAGTGTTG
>LSCM01000106.1 GCA_001577185.1 Cloacimonetes bacterium TCS62
CCGATAACTCCGGTATCTGGTTCCAATACGTCTCCATTGCCAGATAAAACCAATAATACCTCACTATTTGCTACGATTATCATTGCTTCTAAGCGTCTTAAAATTTTATCCGAGCGCCATTCCTTAGTTAATTCCACAGCAGCTCTTTTAAGATTGCCCTTGTACTCCTTTAATTTACCTTCAAATTTTTCAAAAAGTGTAAATGCATCTGCGGTTGCACCGGCAAAGCCTGCAATTACCTTATCGTTATGTAATCTTCGTATTTTCTGGGCTGTTCCCTTGATTATGGTTTTTCCAAGTGTAACTTGTCCGTCACCACCAATAGCAACCTTGCCATCCTTCTGTACTCCGATTATTGTAGTTCCTTGCATTTGACCCATTTTAAATCCTTATTTAGGCTGTTCCTCTTCTTTTTCGTCTGTATCTTCTTTACTATCTTTGGTAGTTTCCGAGTTATTCGCTTTATCCTTTTCTTTGGCTTTGGCAATTTCCTGATTTATCTCTTTTATCTTTTTAAATTTGCCCTCGAAGATCTTTTTCTCATCATCTGAGATAAAGTCTTTACTTATATCAAAGATTTGATCGGCATCCAAAGTTTCTTGTTCCAACAATTCCCCGGATAGTTTTTTTAGCAGTTTTATCTTAGATTTTAGAATTTCAAGTGAACGATCATGGGCAGAGCTAACGATGTCTCGTACTTCTGCATCTACAAGTTTTGCAGTGTCTTCACTAATATTATCATTTTGCGATAATTCCTTTCCCAAAAATACTTGTGATTCTTTTTTGGCAACTTTGATCGGACCAATTTTTTCACTCATACCCCAGTTACAAACCATCTGTCGCGCAATATCAGTAGCTCTTTCGATATCGTTGGAAGCACCGGTAGAGATCTCATTAAAAATAACCTCCTCGGCAGAACGTCCACCTAATAGACCTATCAGAGATTGTTTCATGTATTCTTTGGAATAATATGTTTTATCGGTTTTAAGAAAATGGGTGGCTCCACCGGTAAAACCGCGAGGGATAATTGAGACTTTGTGAATAGGTTCAACTTTTTCTAAAAACATAGAACACAGGACATGACCTACCTCATGGGTCGCTGTTATCTTTTTATCCTCATCAGTAATTACTTTGCTCTTACGTGCCTTACCAAGAGTAACTTTATCTTTTGCTTCTTCAAAATCGTCCATTTCGATCTGTTTTTTACCTTTTCTGGCAGCAAGTAAGGCAGCTTCATTAACTAAATTTGCGATATCAGCACCACTGAATCCCGGTGTAACTCTGGCTATGATATTCAATTTTACAGTTTCAGAGACTGGCAATTTTCTTGTATGTACTTTTAGGATCGCTTCTCGACCTTTGATATCTGGAAGATCAACTACAATTCTTCTATCAAATCTACCAGGTCGTAATAAAGCTGGATCGAGAACATCTGGTCTATTTGTTGCAGCGATAATGATCACAGAATCATGAGGATCAAAACCGTCCATTTCAACTAATAACTGATTCAAAGTTTGCTCACGTTCATCATGACCTCCACCGAGTCCTGCACCACGATGACGTCCAACAGCATCTATCTCATCGATGAATACTATGCATGGTTCATTCTTTTTCGCTTGGGAGAACATATCTCTAACTCGAGAAGCTCCGACACCCACGAACATCTCTACAAAGTCGGATCCACTAATGCTATAAAATGGAACTTGTGCTTCACCTGCAACAGCTTTTGCCAAAAGTGTTTTTCCTGTACCAGGTCTACCAAGCAATAATACACCTTTAGGTATTTTACCACCAAGCTTTTGAAATCTTTTGGGATCTTTTAGGAACAAAATGATCTCTTCAAGTTCTTCTTTAGCTTCTTCAACTCCGGCAACATCTTCGAAAGTTACTTTTGTTTTACTACCCGTGGAAAGTTTAGCTTTACTTTTTCCGAAGCTGAAAGCTTTTCCAGCACCACCACGCATTCCACGCATGAGGAAGATCCAAATTCCAATAAATATCAGAAATGGGAACCAGGAGAGCAATAAGCTCAATATCTTGGAAGGTTTATGAGAATAAACAATAATTCCGGCTTCAGTGAGTTCTTTCACAAGCTCCGGATCTTCAAAAGGTAAATAAGTTGTATATTCATTATTGTTAACATCGGTCAAAGTAACATCTTTATTATTCAATCCGACTTTAGCTAATTCTCCATTTCGGGCTTTTGATATGAATTCAGTATAACTTATCTCCTTTGATTCACTTCCCATCTTGGAAAATTGAAACATGACAATGATTATCAATAATAGTACTATCCAAAATGTTATGGTCTGAGAGTTTTTAAAATTTGGCAGCCAGCCATTATTTTTTTTATCTTTATTTGATCTTTGATTAGATTCTTTGTTCTGCTTGTTTTTATTTTCCATTATTTGTAGATCTCCTCTTTTAGTATTCCAATGTATGGTAAATTACGATATTTTTGTGCATAATCTAAGCCATAGCCAACTACAAATTCATTACCAACGTCAAAACCTTTGTAATCAATTTCTATATCTATTTCATGAGCCTCTGGCTTATCTAATAACGAACATATCTTTATAGACTTTGGATTATGTTTTTCATAATATTCATCAATGTATTTCAAGGTTAAACCTGTATCGACAATATCCTCAACTATGATTATATGCCTACCGGTAATATCAGAATCGATATCTTTCTTAATTTGTACCACACCGGAGGATTTGGTACTATCTCCATAACTGGAAACAGCCATAAAATCAATTTCAATTGGTATTGCTATTTTTTTTATTAAGTCGACAGCAAATAAGGCTGCCCCACGCAAAATACAGATCACAATCGGATTTTTCCCTTTATAATCCTTGCTGATCTGATCGGCTATTTCCTGCACTTTCTCTTGAATCGTCTCCTCGTCTATAATTATCTTTGCTAGATCGTTTCTCATAGCTTAATATCTCTTCCCTTTAAATTTATTTACTAATGCGCTCAGCTGCTCTTAGTTTCTTCTTAGATTTTTTTTCTATTCTAATTTTCAAAATATTTTTTGTATCTGATGAAGTAGCCACACGATCATCAATTCTGTGGCCTGCAACCCAGAGAATTTTCTCCTCATCACAGAAGAGTAATAGATTATCTCTGTCAAATTTTGGGACTTTTTCGTCAATGAAAAAATCCTTCAATTTTTTTGGATGTTTCATACCTAAAGGGAAAAAATTATCTCCTGGTTGTCTATGTCTTATTATGAGCGGGAAAGACATTTTATCAAAATCGATATAAACTGTGTTCTTATCTTCAAAAACATTTCTTTTTCTTGGTAATTTTTTTAATTTCTTCATTATTATTCTATAGTCTTCAAATGTAACCCGATTTCGCAAGTGGGTGATCTTTTTGCTGTTTTCAACATCAACATTATTAGTTATATCTTTATCTGTGAATATCAATTCATCATATTTTTTAAAGATAAATACATTATTCGGCAGATCTAATTGTTTACTCCCTTCTGTATCCAAAATATCTTCGATCTCTTCAAAATGAGTGTGATAAAAATCTTTTTCATCATTGTTCAAACGGCCGTAAATATATTTGTAAACATAGAATCTCAGAACAGGTTTGATCTTTCGTAATTTTTTGATATCCAGATTATAAGCATGAGCAGTATTCTTTATCTTAACTTTTAGATAGCGTCTTCTGGCTAATTTTTCTAATATTTCATCGGTTTGAGTGAAAATATGAGATGCGTTATACAACTTATCAATTACATCAATATTCATATTTTCTTCCAACCAAGGGATGAGAACATTTCGTATCTTATTGCGAGAAAATTCATTTTCCTGGTTAGAAAGATCTTCTCTCCACTTTATGTTTTCACTTTTTAGAAATTTCTCGATCTCTTCTCTTGAGAATGAAAGTAGGGGATGGATCACATTACCGACGATAGGAGAGATACCTTGGATTCCAGTATATCCACTTCCTCTGAATAACCTGAATAATACTGTTTCCGCTTGATCCTTTTTGTTGTGTCCCAAGGCGATCTTTTTAAATTTATATTGCTTTTTTATCTTATTGAAATACTGAAACCGTATTTCGCGAGCTTGATTCTCTAAATTTGATTTGGAATCAATTTTAACGTTTTTTACGACCAGAGAGATGTTTCTTTTAAAGCAGAAATTTTTTACGAATTCTTCATCTTCTTGGGAATCTTCACCGCGTAGATTGTAATTTATATGTGCTGCGATCAGAGAAAAACTTTTTTGAGATCTTAGATGCCAAAGAGCTGATAGTAAAGCTGTGGAATCTGCACCACCGGAAAAACCAACGATAAGTTTGTCACCAGCCTTTATCAATTTATTCTTATCTACATATTCTTTAAAATGTTCAATGAAATCTAAATTTTTTCCCATTTTGTTACCTTACGCAATTTATTGCTGCAAACTTTAGGATTTTTACTTAAGTGTCAAATAAAAAGCTTGTAAGAATTTATATGATTATAAAAATAGAGAACAAATAAAATAAAAATTAGATAAGGAGTTAAACATGAGTAAGTTACTACTTTTAGGTGACGAAGCTGTCGCACAAGGTGCTTTAGATGCCGGATTATCCGGAGCTTATGGTTATCCGGGAACGCCTTCTACGGAAATAGTAGAGTATATCCAAAAAAATGCGGAAGCAATCGATCGCGATGTGCATCGTAATTGGTCTTCAAATGAAAAAACTTCTATGGAGGAAGCACTCGGTATGTCGTACGCCGGTAAAAGAGCTATTGTTACCATGAAACATGTGGGATTGAATGTAGCTGCAGATGCCTATATGAATTCAGCGCTCACCGGGGCGAATGGTGGAATTATCGTAGCTGTGGCAGATGATCCTAGTATGCACTCTTCACAGAATGAACAGGATTCCAGATATTTTGCGAAGTTTGCATTAATGCCCGCTTTTGAACCTTCGAACCAACAAGAAGCATATGAAATGCCAAAACACGCCTTTGAGCTTTCTGAGCAGTACAACCTTCCGGTTATGTTAAGATTGACCACTAGATTGGCACATTCTCGAGCTGGAGTGGTAAGACACAAGGTTATGGATGAGAACAAGATGCATAAACCAGAAAATAAAGATCAATTTATGCTGCTTCC
>LSCM01000107.1 GCA_001577185.1 Cloacimonetes bacterium TCS62
TTGGAATCATTGGTGGTTCGGGAATTGGACTTGCCTATGTGGTGCCAATTGCCGTTGGTATGCGCTGGTTCCCCGATAAAAAAGGACTTATAACAGGATTAGCAGTAGCAGGTTTCGGATTTGGAGCTCTTTTATGGGTAAAATTAGCTGGAACTTGGGGTGGTTTAATTGCAAATTTAGGTT
Organism: Cloacimonetes bacterium TCS62; assembly: GCA_001577185.1. Taxonomy (GTDB): domain Bacteria; phylum Cloacimonadota; class Cloacimonadia; order Cloacimonadales; family TCS61; genus TCS61. The sequence continues at coordinate 184 of LSCM01000107.1, forward strand.
TGAGTACAACTTTTACAATCTATGGAATAATATTCTTCCTTGCTGTTTTTATTGGCAGTCTTTGGATGAAATATCCTCCTAAAGATTGGAAACCAGAAGGTTGGGAACCTTCTGAAAAAGAGAAAAAAGCAGATGAATCCAAAAAACAAATGAAAAGTGGTGAGATGTTGAAAACACCGCAATATTACATGATCCTACTTACTTTCATTTTTGGTGCAAGTGCTGGTTTGATGAGTATAGGTCTTATGAAGCTTTTCCCAATGCAAGCTCTTCAGGCAGCAGGAATAAGTGAGGTTGCAGCTTCTGGAATTGCTGGTACTGCTATGGCGGTATTTTTCTCATTGGCAAATGGACTGGGCAGAATTGCCTGGGGTGCAATGAGTGATAAATTAGGACGTAAAAATTCGATCGTACTGATGATGGCGACTCAAGGTATTTTTGTAATTGTATTTCAGTGGATCGCAGGAGTTCCCGGTCTTCTTTACTTAGGTGCAACCCTAATTGGATTTAATTTTGGAGGAAATTTTGCCCTCTTCCCTACTATAACAGCAGAAACATTTGGTACAAAATACATTGGACAAAATTATGGTTGGGTATTCCTAGCTTATGGAGTCGGGGGAATTTTTGGCCCGATCCTGGGTGGTAAATTAGGAGATCTAGGTAACTTCTCTCTTGCCTTTACAATTACCGGTATCTTATGCTTGGTTGCTGCTGGTATTATAATGGGCGTAAAACCACCAAAAAAGAAAGTAGCGTAATTTTGAACTACAAGTAAAAAAACGAGGTTTAAACCTCGTTTTTTTATTACGAATTTTTTGGTTTTATGGTAGGTTCAATTCGGATATCCAAAAAATATTAAGTTTCTTGTAATTCCTTGACATCTAACCTCTCAAACTATTTGTAGTTAAAAAAAATCGGAGGAGAAATGCCAATCAAAAAATTGGAAGATTTAATTAAACTTGTAAAATCAAATCCAAAGAAAAGAGTAATCGTTGCATACGGACAAGATGAAACTACGATCCTCTCTACAAAAAAAGCTATTGAGTTAAAGTTTGCAGAATTTACTTTGATCGGTGATGAAAAAAAGATCAAAAGAATATGTTCAGATCTTGATATTGATCCATCTATATATACAATTATCAATGAACCTGATGAGATAGAATCCGGGAAAAAAGCTATATCACTTATAAACAAAGGTGAAGGTGATGTTTTAATGAAAGGATTGATCTCAACTGATAAAATTCTTAAATGTATTCTTGATAAAAAAGATGGATTGATGATACCAGGAGCTACTCTTTCTCATATTTCTATAGCAGAGATCCCTGATTATCATAAGCTCTTGATATTTACCGATGCCGCTTTTATTCCCAGACCGGATATTAATCAAAAAATTGCTATGACGAACTACGCTATAAAAACAGCTATGAAAATTGGTGTTAAAAGACCTAAAGTAGCAATAATTTCTTTTTCTGAAAAAACAAATCCAAAAATACCAACAGCTGTCGACGCTGCCTTTATCTCTAAAATGGCTGATAGGAATCAAATAAAACATGCTGACGTTGATGGACCACTTTCTATCGATCTTTCGATTGATCCTGAAAGCTTAAAATACAAAAATGTAACTAGTTGTGTAAAGGGAAATGCGGATTGTTTGATCTTTCCATTTCTAGAAGTTGCGAATGTGTTTTACAAATCTCTTACTTATTTTGCTCATGCCGACATGGTAACTTATATCGTCGGAACAAAAGTTCCAACTACTCTATCCTCGAGAAGTGATACTGCTAAAAATAAATTATACTCTTTAGCATTTTCATGCCTTATGGCAGAGGATAAAAAGGATGAAATAGTTGAAGAGGAAATCTAAATGAAGATTGCTTTAGCTTCTGACCACGCTGGTTTTGAACTGAAAGAACAGATCAAAGAATTAGTTTCAGATATTGAAATCATCGATTTTGGAACAGACTCATTAAACTCCATGGACTATCCTGAAACCGGTTTTAAAGCAGCACAAGCTGTTGCAAAAGGAGAATGTGATAAAGGAATATTGATCTGTGGTAGTGGCATTGGAATGAGTATTGTTGCTAACAAAGTTCCAAATATTCGAGCTGCTCTGTGTCAAACAAAAGAATTCGCCAAATTGTCACGTAAACACAATAATGCAAATATTTTAGTTCTTTCTGGTAGATTTATTTCTAAATATTTAGCATATGATATTATCGATATTTGGCTAAAAACACCATTTGAAGGTGGTCGACATCAAAGAAGAATAAACAAAATATCAAATTATGAAAAAGGAGAGGAATATTAATGAGTTTTATAAAGAAAAATGATCCTGAACTTTTTGATGTAATGTATAAAGAGCTGGAAAGACAAACAGAAAATCTAGAACTTATTGCTTCAGAGAATTTCGTTTCAAGATCTGTCTTGGAAGCTGCAGGATCCGTGTTAACAAACAAGTATGCTGAGGGTTATCCTTATCGTTTCAGCCGCAAGACGGGTGAGCTAAAATATCGTTTATATGGTCGATATTATGGTGGTTGTGAGTTTATTGATAAAGTAGAAGAACTAGCAATTGAAAGAGCTAAAGAAATTTTTGGCGCTGAACATGTAAATGTTCAACCTCATTCCGGTTCACAGGCAAATATGGCTGCTTATTTCACATTAGTAGATCCAGGAGATACCGTACTTAGCCTAGAACTCGCTCACGGTGGTCATCTTACTCACGGGCATCCATTAAGTTTTTCCGGTATGATGTACAATATTATCTCTTATGGTGTAGATAAAGAAACAGAAGTTTTTAATTATGATGAAATACTGAAACTTGCTAAGAAACATAAACCTAAAATGATCTTAACTGGTGCAAGTGCTTATCCCCGTAAGATTGATTTTCAAAAATTCCGTGAAATTGCAGATACTGTGGATGCAAAACTATTTGTAGATATGGCTCACATCGCAGGATTAGTTGCAACTGGTGAACATCAGAATCCTGTTCCATATGCAGATATTGTTACAACGACCACTCATAAAACGTTACGCGGTCCCAGAGGCGGTATGATACTTTGTACTGAAGAATTAGCGAAAGAAGTTGACAAACAGGTTTTTCCTGGTACACAAGGTGGACCGCTGGAACACATCATTGCAGCTAAAGCAGCCGCTTTTCATGAAGCACTCCAAGATGACTTCAAAACATATCAAAAACAGATAATTCTAAATGCAAAAGCACTTGCTAAAGCACTTAAGGATAATGGATTCCGTTTAGTTGCCGATGGAACAGACACACATCTTATTTTGATCGATCTAGGTACGAAAGATAGTGGTGGACCAAGCGGTAAAAAGATGGAAGGTGCTCTTGATAATGCCGGAATTACTGCTAATAAAAATACTGTGCCATTTGATACAAGGCCACCATTCGTTGCATCAGGAATTCGACTGGGAACACCAGCTATAACGACTCGTGGAATGAAAGAAAAGGAGATGAAACAAATTGCTGACCTCATCACTGAAGTATTTGACAACTATAAAGATAAGGAGAAATTAGCACAGATCAAACAAAATGTTAATGAACTTAGTGCTAAATTTCCATTATATCCCGACTTGTTAGCTGAAGGATAAAAAACTAATATTCATTAGCCCTGTTCCAGCAGGGCTATTTTTTTTATTGTTAACTCAAATAACTAATTTTTTTTAATCATATTACCTAGTAAAAAAATATTTTATTGACATTTTTACTAAATTTTATGAAACTATGAATTGCATTGAATCATCTAGATATAAAGGTATAAGGAGAAAATTATGAACATTGAATTTCATTATTACATTGTGAAATATCTTGCATTAAAATCGGGCTTTACTGCTGATGAAGCTGAGATTATTGCCTATTCTTCACAACATATTGACGACAACTCTAAGATCTACAAAGTTAAAAAGCCAGATAATTCTTTCTATGAGAATTATATAACTCAAACAATGAACTTGTTCAAGCCAGAAAGAAAATTGATGAGAATGTACATTCTTTTTCATTTTTTGCCTGGTGATCCTTTTAATGCAAATGTAAGACGTAAAGATGGTAAAATGCATATCCTTATGACCTCTAAGGCTAGTACACATGCTACCGAAATATTTTTTGATACAACTCGCTCTGAAAATCTGTTTTCTTTAGGAATCGCTTCTCATATGTTAGCAGATACCTATTCTCATCAAAATTTCGTTGGAACTTATGATGAAATTAATGCTTTCAGTGGTTTATACGAAAAATTAGCACCCAATATTGGTCATGCAGATGCCGGATATAAGCCAGATATTCCAAATCTTATCTGGTACGATCCTCGCCTTATTGAAGAAAATGCTACAATTAATAACAAAGAAAGGGTCTTGAGTGCTGCAAAAAAATTGTATCGTAATTTTCTGCTTGTTACTGCTGATTCAAATAAATGGTCAGAAGTGAAAGAAAACCTAAAAAAAGCGATAGGACCACAAATTAATGAAAATAAATTAAACCTTGAAAAACAGCAGAAGAAAAGAATACATGCTTATAAAGAACTTCTAAATGAATATGGTGATGACAATGATTATGATGAGTATAAATGGTTTCGCCAAGCTATTAATGAAGATGTGAAATTTCTATCTGACAGAAGGTATAAATTCGACCCTGTAAAGGATAAATTTAGTTTTAAAGATAAATATAAAAATACTAATTGGTTTAAGTTTCAGGAAGCTGTGAAAGATTATCAGAGGATTGCAACCAATAAACTAAAACCAATTCTTGAACAAATGGAAATAAAGGAGTGGTAAATAAAATGAAAACGTCAATCATTTTTGCTATTATATTATTACCAATTATTCTGCTGGCACAAGCAACTGATCTTTTTATCTCGGAGTACATCGAAGGCAGTAGTTATAATAAAGCTATTGAGATCTTCAATGGTACTGGAGATATCGTTGATCTTTCTGATTACAGTTTAGAGAAAGATGTGAATGGAAATGGC
>LSCM01000108.1 GCA_001577185.1 Cloacimonetes bacterium TCS62
TTGGAATCTCAAGAAAAATAGTAATAAATTCATCGGTTGATGATGATTATTGGCTACTTAATTTTATACTTAATGCTAATCTTTCTAACAAGATCGCAATTAGAAATGGTGTTCGTTACAATAATTATGAAGACGAGAGCATACAAGAACACCTAGGTTTTTACAGTAATTTCCATTGGGAAATTGAAGATAACCGAAATCTCTACTTAGGTTTCAAAACCTCTATCGATAAGATAGATAATTCCAGGGAAGTAGATAATAGATCCATTTATTTAAAATTGTCATTAACCTTCTAAAATAATTTTTAATCTACAGCTTTAAAAAATTATTTGACATCGTTCCATCCTATCTGAAAAAAGTACAAAAAATCTGGGGAGTGTATTAATTAATGATAAAAAACAAAAATGAGATAGACCAGGTTATTAAAAAATTTATCGGAAAAAAAGGATCACTGATTCCATTACTGCAAGAGATACAATCGATTGAAAAATATCTATCAAAACCAATGATGAGATATGTTTCAGAAAAAACAGGTATTAAAATAGCCCAAATCTATGGAGTAGCTACATTTTATACTATGTTCAGATTGAAACCTCAAGGTAAGCATATTATCAGAGTATGTCAGGGCACTGCCTGTCATGTTTCTGGTGCGAACCAGATTCTTAGTAGAATAAAAAGGGATCTTAATCTCGAAGGTGAAAATGACACAACTGAAGATAAGCTTTTCACCGTCATGGAAGTAGCTTGTTTGGGTTGCTGTAGCTTGGCACCTGTGATCATGATCAACGATGATACTCATGGCAACTTAAAACCAGATAATATTTCAAAAATATTAAAAAAATATAATTAGGGGGAAATTTGAACTTTTCCATAAAAGTAGGAATGGCCAGTTGTGGTCTTGCAGCAGGTGCTAATGAGGTCTACTCTGCTCTTGATGATTATATTAACAAAAATGATATCCCAGCTAAATTACAAAAAACTGCCTGTATCGGTATGTGTTTTGCAGAACCATTAGTTGAATTCATCTCAGAAAAAGGTGACTCTATAACTTATGGTGAGGTAAAACCCGAAGATATTGACAAACTGATCAAGGCATTTCAAAATAATAAACCTGTAAAAAAAAATGTTATCTTATCAGATAAACTAAAAGCTTCAGAAAATACAAATTTAGAAAAACAAACTAGAATTGTACTAAGAAATTGTGGTATAATAAATCCAGAATTAATCGATGACTACATTGATAATGATGGTTACAAAGCTTTAAAAAAAGTACTTAATACCCTAAGTCAAGAAGAAGTAATTGCTATTATAAAAAACTCTGGTCTACGAGGTAGAGGTGGTGCTGGTTTTCCTACTGGATTAAAGTGGAATTTTGCTTACAAAGCTAAAAGCAACAAGAAATATTTTGTTTGTAATGCTGATGAAGGTGACCCTGGAGCATTTATGGATAGAAGTGTTTTAGAGGGAGATCCTCACAGTATTATCGAAGGCATGATAATCGGAGCTTATGCAATTGGTGCAGATGAAGGCTATATCTACTGTCGCGCTGAATATCCACTTGCAATTAAACACTTAGAAAAAGCAATTAAAGATGCAAAATCCAAAGGCTTTTTGGGTAACAATATTTTAGGAAAAGACTTTAATTTTAAACTGCATATTAAAGAAGGTGCTGGTGCTTTCGTCTGTGGTGAAGAAACTGCATTAATGGCATCGATCGAAGGTAAGAGAGGTATGCCGAATATTCGCCCTCCATTCCCAGCTCAAAGTGGACTTTGGGGCCACCCCACGAATATAAATAATGTTGAAACTCTAGCAAATATTTCTTGGATTATATTGAATGGAGCAAAAGAATATAAGAAATATGGAACTGAAGATAGTCCCGGAACAAAGGTTTTTGCTCTTGCAGGAAAAATTAAGAACAGCGGTCTTATAGAAGTACCGATGGGAATGACCTTAAGAGAAGTTATTTATGATGTCGGTGGTGGAATGAAAACAGAATTACCTTTCAAAGGTGTCCAGTTAGGTGGTCCCTCAGGAGGTTGCCTTCCTAAAGAATTATTGGATACTAAAGTTGATTATGATTCAATTACTAAAACCGGAGCCATTATGGGATCAGGTGGAATGGTTGTGATGGACGAAAGTAGCTGTATGGTCGATATTGCAAGATTTTTCTTGGATTTTACCCAAAAGGAATCTTGTGGTAAATGCACTTTTTGTAGAGTAGGAACAAAACGCATGCTGGAGATTCTCAATCGTATCTCGGAAGGTGAAGGTGAAGAAAAGGATCTGCAAACATTAGAAGATTTAGCAAAAAATATCAAGGATGGTTCCTTATGCGGTTTAGGACAAACAGCACCTAATCCAGTTCTTACTACTAAGAAATATTTTAAAGAAGAATATCTTGAACATATTAAAGATAACTCCTGTAAAGCTGGTGTTTGTACATCGTTACAAAAATATGAGATACTCGAGGATAAATGTGTGGGTTGTACAGTTTGCAGCAAGAACTGTCCGGTTCATGCAATCTCAGGAGAGGTAAAGAAACCACATGTAATCGACCAAGAAGCGTGTATAAAGTGTGGTGTTTGCTATGACGTTTGTAAATTCGATGCTATTACTAAATCATAATAAAGGTAACCAACATGATTAAAATAAAAATCAATGATAAAGAAATTAAAACTGAATCCGGTCAAACAATTTTAGATGTCGCAACAGCAAATGGAATTGATATTCCAACTTTATGTCATGATGAGGAATTAAAACCATTTGGATCTTGTTGGGTTTGTGCTGTCAAAGTAAAAGATAGAAGTGGTTTTGTAACTTCTTGCGGTACTGAAATAATGGATGGAATGGAGATAATTACTAATTCAGAAGAGGTGATCAATGCTAGAAAAATGGCATTGGAATTACTTCTCTCTGATCACTATGCAGATTGTGAAGCCCCTTGTAAAATGGCATGTCCAGATCATGTCGATGTACAATCATATGTCTCTCTGATTGCTAATGGAGAATACCAAGAAGCAACAAAAGTTATTAAAGAAAACTTACCAATGCCACTTTCAATCGGAAGAGTTTGTCCAGCCTTCTGCGAAGAAGAGTGTAGAAGAGATATTGTGGATGAACCAATTGCTATACGCCAACTTAAGCGGCATACGGCGGATTTCGATCTAAATCTTGACTGGTCTTATATTCCTGAAAAGAAAAAAAATAAAAATAAAAAAGTAGCAATTGTTGGAGCAGGACCTTCAGGGCTTACCTGTGGTTACTATCTCTCAAATGAAGGTTATAAAGTCAAAGTTTTTGAATCTGCACCAAAAGCTGGCGGTTGGCTGCGATACGGAATACCAGAATATCGATTACCAAAGGAGATTTTAGATAAAGAAATTGACCTAATGTGTAAAAACGGAATGAAAATAAAATATAATATAGAAATAGGGCAAGATATCTCACTTTCTAAACTAAATAAAGATTACGATGCTGTTTATTTAGCTATTGGTGCACAAAATGCTGTACCTATGCGAGTTAAAAATAACGATCTTAAAGGATGTTATTTAGGTGTGGATTTCCTGAAAGATGTTGTGCTTGGTAAAAAACCTAAGATTTCGAAAAAAGTAGCAGTAGTGGGTGGCGGTAATACTGCAATTGACTGTGCAAGAACAGCAAAAAGATTAGGTGCTGAAGTGACCATCATTTATAGAAGAACGCGTAAAGAAATGCCAGCAGAATCGTATGAGGTAGATGCTGCTGAAGAAGAAGGAATTAAATTTCATTTTTTAACAAATCCTGTAGAAAATATAGAAAAATCTGGGAAATTATCAAAAATTAAACTTGAAAAAATGAAACTAGGTAAACCAGATGCTAGCGGTAGACGAAGACCACTACCAACTGGTAAATTTTTTCAAGAAAAATATGGAACTGTAATAGCTGCAATTTCTCAAAAACCAAATGTAGAATTTTTAGCTGAAAAAGAAAATAAGATTTCTGGAAAAGAACTACCATTAACGCGCTGGAATACAATTAAAGCAAACGAAGAAACCCAATACACAGGAATAAAAAATATTTTTGGTGGAGGAGATTTCCGACGAGGACCTGCAACTGCAATTGAAGCAATCGCAGATGGCAGAAAAGCTGCTCGCTCAATAGATAGAGTCTTGCAGAAAAAACCAATAATGGATATAAAAACCTTATTTAATTCTACAAAAGAAGAGAAACTTGATGATGTTGATTCTAAAGAATATGAACAATATGAAGAAAAAGATCGTATCAATATGCCTGAACTTGATGCAGTAAAACGAGCTGAAAATTTTAAAGAAGTAGAAATTGGTTATAGTGATTCGAGTGCAATTGAAGAAGCAAAACGCTGCTTAGAATGTGGCTGTCAAGTGAACGAATCCTGTGAATTACGAGATTACTCTACAGAGTACGAGATAGAACCTAATATTTACAAAGGTGATAAAAATAAGCATCCTATTGATGAAAGTCATCCATTTATTTTGCGTGATGCTAATAAATGTATTAGTTGTGGTAGATGTGTTCGAATCTGTTCTGAAGTTCAAGGACCTGGTGTGTTAGGTTATATCTATCGAGGATTTACTTCCTATGTTGCACCGGAATTCGGTGAAAGTTTAACAGAAACAACTTGTGAATCTTGCGGTAAATGTATTGAAGTTTGTCCAGTTGGAGCGCTCACACCTAAGAACATGAATTTCAAATTGAATCCTCATTCTACAACAAAGATCGTGCAAAATTGTGGACTTTGTGGAATGGGCTGTGAAATTGAAGTAAATACAATTGCCGATAACATATTAGTGATCAATCCTTCTGCAGACGAATCATTTAACAAGCGTAATCTGTGCTTTGATGGTAAATTCGGCTGGCAAATTTTCGATCAAAAGGAGAGAATTACTCAACCTTATCAGAAAGATATTGATAGATGGGAAGAATTTGAAGATACAGAAGATGTAATTGAATTAATCAAGAATAGTAATGAAACATCAAACACCAAAAAAATATACATATCATCATCCTCTACATTAGAAGAAATGTTGGTTATGAAGCAAGTTGCTTCAAATATCGGTGCTGAACTTTGCTCATTATCTCATGAATCTAGTTTTGTTGATAAAATAGAAAATACAACATTGATGAACAAAACATAT
>LSCM01000109.1 GCA_001577185.1 Cloacimonetes bacterium TCS62
TGCAAGTGTTAGGAACTTCAGTATTGGTGAATGTAATCAATTCGCATGGTATGTATCCTACCAGGAATTTTCAAAGTGGTGTATTCAATGATGCAGAGGGAACAAGTGGTGAGAAGATAGCAGAAACTATCCTTGAAGGTAGAAGTGCATGTTTCCGATGTCCCATAGCTTGTGGGCGGAAAACTAAAACAAAGAATAAACAAGGTGAAGGGCCAGAGTTTGAAACAGTTTGGGCATTTGGTGCTCAATTAGGTGTTAGCGATTTAGAGGCAATAACAGAAGCGAATTATAGGTGTAATGAGTTAGGATTAGATACAATTACTACTGGTAGTACGATTGGATGTGCAATGGAACTTTATCAGGAAGGAGCTTTTCCGCAAGAGCTAAATTGGGGTGATTCATCTAATTTAAATCAGCTTGTAGAAGATATTGCCTACAAAAGAGGAATTGGAAAAGATCTTGCCCTTGGCTCGAAAAGATTAGCTGAAAAGTATGAAAAACCAGAAGTTGCTATGCAAGTAAAAGGTCTGGAATTACCAGCATACGATCCTAGAGGTGTGCAAGGACAAGCCTTATCTTATGCAACTTCTAATCGAGGGGCTTGTCATATGCAAGCGTATATGATCTCTCCTGAGATCCTTGGTCTGCCGGTATTCATGGATAGATTTTCAACCGAAGGAAAAGCTCAACTTGTTTCCTTATTTCAAGATATCTCGGCAGTAGTAGATTCTTTAGTTTTATGCCGTTTCTTACAATTTGCCATAAGTATTGATACTTTTAGAGAGATGTTAGAAGTTGCTTGTGGCTTAAAATTCACAGAAGAAGAACTATTATCTGTAGGAGAAAGAATCTATAATTTAGAAAGAAAGTACAATTCAGATGCTGGTTTTACCCGTAAAGATGACATGCTTCCTTCTAGGTTCTTAAATGAAGAGCTAACAGAAGGTTCCTCAAGAAATAAACTTGTCCACTTGGATAAAATGTTAGATGAGTATTATCAATTTCGAGGTTGGAGTGAGGATGGGATTCCAACAAAGGATACTATTGAGAGATTAGAATTATAATTAGTTAAGTAGGGACAGGCAAAGGAATTTAAGCCATCAATAATGATATTTTAAGATGTAAATTTAAAATCAGAACATAAAATATAGATTGTTAAAGAAGGATCAATAAATGAAAATCAAACTAGCTGGATATAATATTGATGAAAGTTTAATTAAAATAATAGATAGTGAACATGCAGCAACACCTGAAACCATTTCTGCAGCGTATGCACGAATTAGTCGTGACCCGAGGGATGTGCCGGAATTAAGAGCAGAAGCACAATTACAGGTAAAAACAGCAAGACGTTCAAACAAAGCAATCGTATTTGGAATGAGTCATCATTCAGTTGCTGAACATGCCTATTTTAATTATGATATACTGCAAATTTCTCGTTTAGCCTTAGAAGAATTGGAAGCAAGACGTATTGGAGTAGCATACACAGAAAAATCCCAACGTTATATAAAATTGCAAGGAGACTATGTAATTCCTCAAGAGTTTTTAGATGAAGATAAACAAGATTTTAAAAAATTAGTTGAATTACAAAATACATTTTATCAGAAATATCTTAAAAAGCTGATCGATTTTCAATTTGAAAATCATCCAAATCTAGCAAAAAAAGCAAGATCTGCAGAAGAAAAAGGATTATCAGATAAGAAGAACAGAGCGAAAAATACTTTGGAGGGTTGGGCGAAAGAAGATGCAAGATATGCGCTTAGTCTGGCCACTGAAGCTCAATTGGGAATGTCTTTTAATGCTCGAACTTTAGAGCATAGTATCCGAAAAATGCGTTATTCAGATCTAGCTGAATGTCGTGAACTTTCCCAAAAGTTATATGATGTTACAAAGGATGTAGCTCCTTCACTTATCATTCTCTCAGATCCTGTAGAATTCCAAAAGGCATTTAAAAGAGATCTACAGGATGATCATTACAAATTTACTCGCAAAAATTTAAAAAAATATGTAAAAGAAATTATTGCAACTAATGTTAATTCTGAATCTGATAAAGTACCTAAAATTTTGGAAGAAGAAAATGAAAAATTAATAGTTTCCAACAATGTAGACTTAGATATAGCAGCTGCTATTCTACACAAGAATTCTAAACTTAATATTGAGGATGCTTACAAATATGCTAGTAGTGTTCTAAACTCAACTGACAAAGGTAAAACCTTTTATAAGGAAGTTATGAAATATCTTTCTGTATTTGATCCTCTACCAAGAGAATTTGAAATGAGTGGAGATCTGAAATATGAATTGATCGTTAGTGCTAGCAATTATGCTCAATTAAAACGTCACCGTCTGATGACGATTTTACCCCAAGAGTATGATATTGATCTAGGAATTACAATACCTGAATCAATTAAGAAAATAGATGCAAGTAGCGAATTAAGAGAAGTTTGCGATAAAAGCGAAGAGTTGTATTCTAAGTTTAATCACAAATATGGAAGAGCAGCAGAATATTGTCTTACTAATGCACACCGTCGTAGGGTGATCGTCGCTGCAAACCCTCGAGAGCTTTACCATTTTTCCAGACTTCGTGAAGATGAACATGCTCAATGGGATGTTAAGAAAACTGCTGGTAATATGTTGAAATTAGCAAAAAAAATAGCTCCTTTATCATTTATACTTTCGGGTGGAAAAGATAAATTTGAATACTTAAGGACAGACCAATCTTAGGATTCATACTAAGTTTGATTTTATACTATGAAACTACTACAGATATTAGCGCAAAGACCTGGTTGGACAGGTAGCGGGATCTGTCTGAGAAATCTTTGTTCATTTGCAGAGAAGAGTAACTTTGGACAAAGTGTGATCATAGGCATTCCGAATAATGAGCAAGTTAACTTGCCGGGTGTAAAACAAGAAAATATATTCCCAGTAAGATTCGAGACAGAAAATTTGCCATACCCTGTGGTTGGGATGAGTGATGAGATGCCCTACAAAAGTACTAAATACAAAGAGTTAGATCAGGATCAACTTGCTGGTTGGAAAGCTGAATTTAGGAAAGTAATGCTTAGAGTAGTAAAAAAAGCAAAACCTGATATTATCATTTCTCATCATCTTTGGATATTAACTTCGCTAGTGAAGGAAATTTTCCCCGATATTCCTGTTTTAGGATTTTGTCATGGTACTGGTTTAAGGCAATTAGAGACCTCAAGAGATTTAGCAAGAGATGTAAAGGACAAAATTAGTACTATCGATACAGCGTTAGCTTTGAATAAATTTCAAAAAATCGATATCAATCAGCAATTTAATATAGCCTTGGATAAAATATTTGTAGTTGGAAATGGATACAATGATAAGATATTTTATCCACCTACGGGAAAACGATCCAGTCGCAAAATCACAATAACTTTTGCTGGCAAAATCTCAAAAGTAAAAGGTGTAGAGCATTTGGTCAAAGTGTTTAAAAATATCAACGAGGAAGATCTAAGATTGAATCTGGTTGGTTCTGGTAGCGGAAATGAGTATGAGCAACTAAAAAATTTGAGTGAGCACAAAGATATCAAGCTCTGGGGAGCAGTAACTCAAGAGAAGTTAGGAAATATCTTTCGTCAATCAGACATTTTTGTCTTACCCTCATTTTATGAAGGATTAGCTTTAGTAGTGGTAGAAGCTTTAGCATGTGATTTGAGAGTTATCTTAACAGATATACCAGGGATCCGCGACTGGTTAGGTGAAGAACTTTCCTCAAGTGAAGCGATTAGTTATATTCCTCTACCAAGATTATATGATTGTGATAAACCTAAAACGGAGGATATCCCTCAATTTGAATCACATCTCTATAAAGCAATTCAATGGCAAATATCCCAAGTTAGATATGGGAAGAAAAATAATGTAGTAAAATATATCAAAGATAAAACTTGGGATAGTATTTGGAAAAGAATACTTCAAATAATTAACGATTTACGTTAGATCAGCTGGTTTTGATAAAGTAATTTTTTCAAAGGAGAAATCCGAGAGATCGATAATAAGTAATTTATTGATCAATTGTGGATGATCAAAAAGATTATTGATTATTTCATGAGCCATTATTGAACCGATAGTTAGTACAGATTGAGGAATTGAGGCAGGTGCATCGATTTCTTTTTGATTGGGAAAAATTTGTTGGAGAGAGGGCGTTATACCCTTTGTGATAGTCGTGACTTGACCAAAATCTCCAGTGACCCCGCCATGAACAAGAAATTGATCTTTTAGCACATCATCTTGGAGAAAAAATCGGCTTTTAAAGTTGTCAAAACAATCAGCAATTCCATCAAAATTATGAAGGTTTACTTTATTAATCGAAGTGATATCCTTATGGTAAGTATCAATCTCAAGATCAGGATTTATTTTTATCAGCTTGGTTTTTGCTGTTTCGACCTTGGATTTTCCTATATCATTTTGGTGAAATAGGATCTGGCGATTTAGATTAGAATTTTCGATAATATCCTTATCGATCAAGATCAGCTTGCCAATACCAGCTCTCGTAAGATTCTCAGCTACGATGCAGCCAAGTCCTCCCATGCCGGCAACAAGAATTGAAGAGCTGTTTAAAATATTTTGTTTTGTTTTACCCCAAAACTTTATATTTTGGCTAAACATATTCATTATCCGCCTCCTCCAGGAGGAAAGATGTTAATATTATCTCCATCTGAAACTATCGTATTCAACTTATCTAAATAGTGTATGTTACGTCCATTCAGTAAGATGATCGTACCTGTAATTAGTTTTTTATCTTGTGTTAATTTGTTAGTTAGGTCTTTTTCAACTTTTCTGGATATTTTTTTTATAAGCTCTAAAATGGAAATTTTCTTAGCATGTACTTCAATTTCTTTACAACCAATAAATTTTCTTAATAAGCTGTAAAATTTAACATTTATCATAATTCCTCAGGTTAACATTTACTCGTTAACGTATTATTATCATCTTTTGAACTTTTGTCCCTTTATTAGTTTTAAGCTGATAAATATAAACACCCGATCTTGCTTTTCTTCCATGTTTATCTTTACCGTCCCAAATCTCAATATATTCACCTTTCGGATAATTGTCATCTAATAAAGAGATCACATGTTGACCCTTCACATTAAATATATTCATCTCAACATTTGTTTGTTCGGG
>LSCM01000011.1 GCA_001577185.1 Cloacimonetes bacterium TCS62
TTTATCTTGAAGCTATGTATTCGAAATTACCGGTAATCGGAGTAAAAGGAGAAGGAATCGACGGAGTTATTACAGATGGTGAAAATGGACTCTTAATGGAACCCAAGAATTTGAATGATTTGATAGCTAAAATTATTTTGATAAAAAATAGTAACCGTTTAGCTGATAAAATTGCTCAATCAGGTTTTGAAACAGTTAAAAAGCATTATTCCTTTAAGAGAATTATTCCAAGGATAGAGAATATTTATGAAAGACGATAAAATATTATTATTATTAATGGATGACCTAAACAAGAAGAATACTGCTCCGAGTAGACGAATGAAGTTTATCTTAGACGGATTTAACAAAATAAAAAAAAATAATGTTGTACTATCAGGAACTCGTAAAGGAAGATTTAAAAGTGTGCTTAAATTTATCTGTGCAAAAGGATATAATAATGTGTCAGAAGCTTATGTAGAATCTACTAATAGTGGTATGTTAATCTCAGAATTTATTTTGTTGATTATATTGAAATTAAAAAAAATACCAATAGCAATATATATCAGAGATGCATATCCAAAATATTTATACTATTGGAAAAAAGCTAATATTAAAGTAATAATTTCTAATCTTTTTTGGTTTATGAGTTATTATTCATATCGTTTGTTAGCTGACCAATTATATTGTCCAACCCGGAAAATGATAGATGTGCTAAAAATCAAAGCTAAAACATTACCACCGGCGATGAATGATAATGAAAAAATTGTTAAGAAAAGATGTGATAATCTTATCCTATATTCAGGAGGGATTGGAAAGCAATATGATATTGATAGCTTTTTGCTGGGCTGTAAAAAACTTTCTTCTGAAATAGATATAAAAGTAAAGATTTTTTGCAGAAAATATGAAACAAATCTAATAAAATCATGGTTAAGAGAAAAATGGCTTACTGTAGAAAACCGTACTATTGAGTCAATTGAATGCTTACCGGTTGCGGGTATCATAGCTTTAAAAAAATTACCCTATTCCGACCTCGCTTTTCCAACAAAATTATTGAGCTACATAGGATTAGAAATTCCAATTATTGCTTCAGATAATTTTACTATTGAAAAGATTATAAACAAACATAAAGTTGGATGTATTGTTCAAGCTGAAAATCCAAACGAGTACTATAAAGCAATAAAAATGATGATAACTAATGAGGAGAAAAAGACCAAGCTGATTGGTAATGTACGCAAAATGAAAATGGATTCCTCAATGTATTGGTCACAGCGTGCTAAAACAATATTAACTGATTTGCAACCCCTAAAGGAAGTTGGAAATAAATGACAAAATTAATAATGCTCGCTGATGCAGCAAGTCCTCATACCCAAAAGTGGGCAAACTATTTTCAGCAAAAAGGTTATAAGGTAATTATTCTTTCGCTTTTAGCAGCTAATATTCCGTATGTAGATGTTGTTGTTTTGAATTCAAAAACTTATGCCAATCGCAAAGATAATTTAACTTATAATAGACTTAAAGTACTAATTGAAGTTGTTCCGGAAATTAGAAAGTTGGTTAAATCTTATCAACCTGATATTCTGCATTCTCATTTTGCCTCGAGTTATGGTCTTTTTGGAGCTTTGGCTGGTTTCCAACCATATTTTGTTTCGATTTGGGGTTATGATGTAGATGTGTTTCCCAATAAATCATTTATTCATAAAATAATGTTAAAATACGTGTTAAAAAAAGCGAGAACTATTTTTGCTACTTCAAAATATCTCATCAAAGTCACAAAAAAATACACAACTAAGAAAGTGATTGAAACATCTTTCGGGATAGATCTTAAGAAATTTTATCCAATCAAGATAGATCATTCTGAATTTAATCTGGTAATTGCTAAACAATTGAGGATGAATTATGGATTTGAAACAATTTTAAAAGCAATGAATCTTTTAGTTGATAAAATACCGGAACTTAGATTGATGATTGCAGGTTCTAGCGAAGAAAAATTTGTTATAGAGGAACTTCTTAATGAATTAAATCTGACAAAAAGAGTAAAATTTTTGGGTAGAATCTCACAGCGAGAAATTGTTCAACTCTATGCAAAAGCGGATATTGCTGTTTATCCTTCTTTAAAATTTGAATCATTCGGTGTTTCGGTTTTGGAAGCTCAAGCTTGTGGAGTGCCTGTTATTGTAAGTGATGTGGGAGGATTACCGGAAGTTATAAGAGATGAAGAAACAGGATACATTATAAAAAGTGGAGATTACCATGAATTAGCAGAAAAAATTTTGTATCTATATGAAAACAAAGATATAAGAATCAAAATGCATGATGCAACTCGAAAGTTTGTAAGATCATTTTATCAATGGCAAGAAAATGCAGAAGTTATGGAAGATGTTTATCAAAAATTTCTTAATTAATCATTCAGAACTTAATCCTAAAATAAATACCATGATTGTTTTTATAGTGTTATTTCCGATTTTTACTTTTGCCCAGATTTCATCTTATCAAATGGAAGATACACCTCAAATCATTGCCAATAACAATACAAAATTTACACAAATTGGAAAACCATATTTTGCGATTAATTGGTTTGAAGGTGATTCACAAGACGGTGTTCCTTTTTCTCGTTCTGATTGGCAACCTTATGCACCAAATTTCGATTCACCTTTTATCGATATGAAAAAATCTGATACTGTAGCAAGAATAAGAAGAATTGAGGAAGAAAATATTGCCACAGGTGTTATTGTTTATAATCAGTTTAAGAACAAGAATTATGTTACCAGAATTCAGAAAGTTACCCAAGAATTGAATTTAGAATTTTTCCTTAAAATATACTCAATTAAGAACGGATTAAGCTCTCCAATCTTTAATTTCCCTGATCAATTTCATGATTTTATTACTCAGCAAAATGTAAATTGGTATTTTGTGGATGATATTCATCGACAATTTTGGAATAAAAAAGATTCTAATAAATTCGCTGAAATATTACATGTGAATTCTCCTGAAAAGAAGTTACTTTCTTGTTCAAATATAATAAATTATACAGGCCAAGAATCATATATGTTAGATTATGTTGATATTATTGCACCACAACTTTATCCGCTTCGCAAACCTATAAATCGTGATGTGAACCTCAAAAGGGAGATACCCAAATTTTATCAGTTTACTAAATTCCATTATGATGCTTTGCAAAGTAAAAAGGTTGTTATCGAAAATAACAAATCAAATCAGCATAAAGTTCATTTGCAAATCACTCTTCCTTTATATCATAAGAATTTACCACCAGGAAGAAGGATTACTCGCTTTCCTGGTTATGAAGAACTGCGATTTCAATTTTATGACAGCATAATCTGTGGCGCGAAAGGATTAAATCTTTTTGCTCATTATCGCACTAATCAAACATCAAAAGATAATCTAAGTGAAATTGTGAATGAATTTCGAGATAGTGGTTTTCAAACGGCAGTATTGAATGGAAAATATCTGAACGAGCTTATTAATAGCAAATCAATAGAGATTAATAATGATCTTAATGATGAATTTGGTAAAAAAAATTGGGATATTGATTATGCTGCATATAAATTAGAAGACACTCTTTTCTTAATGATTGCAAATACATCTCGTAGAGAATTGACAACTCAGCTAGATTATGAAATGTTTGACCTCAAAAGTGAAAAAGTAAAATTGAATCCGTTTGAAATAAAATTAATTAAAAAGGAACTGTAGAATGTTAATATTTTTTTCATCATTTTTCGTGATTACATATCACATCTTGATTTATGGAATTTTACTGAAGTTGTTGTCTTTGTTCAAGAAAAATGAAGATAAAAAGCAACAGATTGAAAATTTTCCAACAATCTCCGTATTGTGTCCTGCTTTTAATGAAGAAAAGCATATTGAAGCGAAAATTAAGTCGTTCTTAGATTTAGACTATCCCATAGATAAAATTAGAATAATTTCAAGAGAGTGGTTTGCCTTATTTAGAAATATCAAAATCATTAGATTAGAGAATCTTGACTGTAAACGATGCTTATACCCAATTCCTAATTGTGGATTTCTGTGTATGAACAATCTTTCTCCCGAAATTGTAATAGAAGAAATAAAAAAGGTTGTTGAAAAGAAATGAAAATATTATATATTACTCAGTACTTTCATCCTGAAATTGGGGCAACAACCAATAGAGCAATCGCCAATGCTAAAATTTTATCCAAAAAAGGTCATGATGTTACTATATTAACTGAAATGCCAAATCATCCAAAAGGTATAATTTTTGATGGATATAGAGGACGATTATTTTTGAAAGAATCTATGGAAGGTTTTTTTGTTCATCGAGTTTGGGTTTATACTTCACCAAAAAAGAATTTTATAACAAGAATTCTGTTTTATCTATCATTTATGTTTTTTGGTTCTATATCTGCTATTTGGAATTGGCGAAAATATGATGTTGTTTACATTACTTCTCCTCCACTTTTTGTCGCTGGAATTGGTATTTTATTGAAACTATTGTTTCGAAAAACAAAAATAGTCTTTGAAGTAAGAGATCTTTGGCCTGATAGTGCTGTAGAGCTTGGTGAATTGAATAACAGAATGTTCTATAATTTGAGTTTAAAACTAGAGAAAAAAATTTATAACATTTCCGAGCATATTATAGCCATCTCAAATGATATGAAATCAAAGATCATTAACAAAGGATACCCAGAGTCTAAAATAAGTATAATACATAATGGAACAGATTTGAATTTTATTAACTCAGAGAAAAAGCTGAATCAGGAGTTAATTACAAAATTTAAAACTAACAATCAATTCCTTTGTGTTTATGCTGGAATCATTGGTATTGCTCAAGGACTTGAAGTAATTCTTAAAACAGCAAAACATCTTCAAAATGAAAACATAAATTTCCTGATCATTGGATCTGGTCCTAAATTAGAAGAAATGAAAAAAAACTGTTGTAAACTTAAACTTGAAAATGTTTTATTCATTAATCAAGTAAGCAGATCAAATGTAATTGATTACCTCAATATTGCAGATGCTGGTATTATTCCTCTGAGAAATCTTGAGCTTTTTAAAGGAGCATTACCATCTAAAATCTTTGATTATATGGCTTGCAATCTCCCTATTTTATTAGGAATAAAAGGAGAAGCGAAAGAATTGATTGAGAAATCCAACACCGGATTATATTTTGAACCTGAAAATGAGCATAACCTTACAGAAAAAATTTCTTCTTTAATGAATAATAAAACAAAACTTGAAGATATGAAAACTAACGGAAAAAAATTTGTTGATGAACACTTTAATAGAGAAAAATTGGCAGTCAAATTAAGTAATATTTTAGAGAATTTATGAAGCAATTGAATATATTAATTATTTTTGCATTAACTTTTTGTTTACTTAACGCAATATCAAATAAAAGCAGTATATATTATAAAGTGCATTCAATTGAAGATCAACTGGCTGAGACCATTAACTGGTTTAATGAAAATCATATGAACAGAGCTAAGCTGGATGTGCATTAGGGGCTATTTATGAAAATTCTAACAATAATAGGTGCCAGGCCCCAATTTATAAAAGCAGCTGCAGTGAGTCGTGAAATTGCCAAATATCCGGAAATTGAGGAAAAGATCGTTCACACCGGCCAGCACTTTGATGAGAATATGAGTAAGATTTTCTTCGAGCAGATGAAAATTCCAAAGCCGGATTACAATCTTGAGATCAATAGTCTATCTCATGGAGCAATGACCGGCAGGATGATAGAAAAAATTGAAAAGGTTCTACTTCAAGAAAAGCCAGATTGGGTAATTGTATATGGTGACACAAACTCTACGATCGCCGGTAGTTTAGCAGCAAAAAAGCTGCATATCAAGGTTGCTCATGTTGAAGCTGGTTTGCGTTCTTTTAATCGAAAAATGCCAGAAGAGATCAATAGAATATTAACGGATAAAATTAGTGACATTCTATTTTGTCCGACAGAGCAAGCTGTAAAAAATCTTAGTAGTGAAGGAATCGAAGAAAATTCATTAGCTAAAATTGTGAGATGCGGAGATGTAATGCAGGATGCCGCTTTATTTTATTCAGAACTAGCACAAAAACCAGATTTTACAGTTCCTCAAAATTTCTTATTAGCTACTATACATCGAGCTGAGAATACTGATGATCCTACAAGATTGAAATCGATATTCAAAGCTTTCGAAAAGATCTCTGATGAAATTCCGATAATATTGCCACTTCATCCACGAACCAGAAAAATAATAACCAACTCACAACTCATAACTCACAACTCACAACTCATTATTATTGATCCAGTAGGTTACTTAGAAATGATCTATCTGCTCAAAAACTGTCAACTGGTAATGACCGATAGTGGCGGATTACAGAAGGAAGCTTTTTTCTTTGGAAAGCCTTGTGTTACCATAAGAGAGGAGACTGAATGGGTAGAACTTGTAGAGCATGGTTTCAACAAAATAGTCGGTGCTGACAAGAATAAAATTTATTCAGGATACAAAACAATGGATCATATCGAAAAAGATTATAACTTAAATCTATATGGAAATGGAGAAGCTTCTAAAAAAATTATTTCTAAATTAAAACTATATAATTAACTTCATTTGGAAATTAGATCTAATAAAAGTACAATTTAGAAAAAATACAATTGACAATCTGTAACTGAAAAAAAATGATGAATTCACTAAACGAAAGAAGGTGCGACTAACTTTGAATTCTAAACGACAAATGGGTGCGACATTAAAATATCTTAGCAAGGAGATTTACTATGAATTTAGAAATACGTGGTGCTTATTTATTAACACCAAAAGATGATAGTACAAAAGTAGAAAAAAAGACATTGTTTATCAAGAATGGTAAGGTTCATTTTTCAAAACCTTTTAACAAGCCAGATCGTGTAATTATGGCAACTAACAAAGTCATATTTCCAGGGCTTACTAATGCTCATCATCATATTTATTCTACATTATCCAAAGGAGTTCCCTGCGATGTACCTTTTAATGATTTTATGGGAAATTTGAAAAATTTATGGTGGACTCTGGATCATTCATTAAATAAGGAAGATATGATTCTTTCAACTGCGATTGCTATGAAAGATTCTATCTCGCATGGAGTAACAACTGTTTTTGATCATCATATTAGTGGATACACAGAAAATGCACTCACAGATATGGCTGAAGTTTTTGATGCCTATGGAGTGAGTGGAACCTTGGCGTTTGAGTTATCTGATAGGAATGGAGAAGAATTCTTTCTGAGATCTTTAGATGAAAACAAACGTTTTGCAAGAGAACAACAAGGCAAATCTGTTCAGGGTATGATCGGGTTACATGCATCATTTACACTTAGCGATGATAGCCTTCAAAAAATTGCCGACTCTACCCAAAATTTTCCCATACATGTTCACGTAGCAGAAGGTGAGATCGATGGAATCCAGTGTAAAAATAATTATGGTAAAGGCCTGATTGAGCGTTTTGATGATTTTGGTTTGATTAGAGATAATTCACTTTTGATACATTGTAGTAATCTAACTGACAAAGATCTGGAGATTTTGAAAAAACGTAATATCTTCATCGCACAAGCAGTTGATTCCAATATGAATAACGGACTAAATGTTGGTAATATTTCAGAATTCATTTCAGAGGGAATTAAAACAACAGTTGGTACAGACGGTATGCATCCGAGCACGATGAAAGCTTTAAAGAATTCTAATATTTTCACCAAATATCTTAATAAAAATTGTGATCTAGGTTATCCGGAGATGAATGGATTATTCTTGAATAATTTCAAACTAAAAAAAGCATTTGGACTTCCTTTAGGAATTGAGGAAGGTGAGCCAGCAGATATCGCAATCTTTGATTATCAGCCTGCCACACCGTTTAATTCGGAACAATTTCTTGGGCATCTCATTTTTGGAATAACCGAATCACGCTGTCAGTACGTTGTAAAAAATGATGAGATTTTGTTAGATGATTATCAGTTAACAAAAGAACTTTATGAAGATCTATTTGAACGATCTGAAGAAATTTCCAAAGCAATGTTTAAAAGATTTGAAAAGAATAAAGGGAACTATTGAAAGCTAACCTTGAGAACGGCTTCTATCAGAGGAATTCTTTCAAGTTAGCCTTTTCAATGGTTAGAATAAAGTGCAAGAAACCGTTGAAAAGGTTTAGCAAGAAGAAAAACCTTTTAAACCTTTTCAAAGTATAGTAAAAAGGAGAAAAACATGAGTGACATAATGCAACCAGTTAGATTTAGCAAATTATTAAATTGGATCTTGGAAGAGTATGAAAAAGAAAAAACGATCTTTGGGATAAATGAATCGAAATTTTATAGGAAAGACGACACTGCAACTTTTAAGTTATTTGGAGAAAAGTGCGAAACACCTATTGGCCCAGCTGCTGGACCGCATACGCAGTCTACTCCAAATATTGTCGCAGCCTACCTGACAGGTAGTAGGTTTTTCGAGCTGAAAACTGTACAGATTTTGGATGAACTTGATATAGAAAAGCCTTGCATAGAAGCCAGTGATGAAGGTTATAATACAGAATGGAGTACAGAACTAACAGTTCCTCAAGCATATGAAGAATATGTGAAAGCATGGTTTTTAGTGCATCTGATGAATGAAATGTTTGGTCTTTCACAACTTAAAGATCGAGCTTTTATTTTTAATATGAGTGTTGGTTATGATCTGAAAGGAATAAAATCTCCGAAAATTGATAAATTTATCGACGAATTAGAAGATGCATCTAATAATGACGTTTTTAAGCAATGTAAAGCTGAACTAAAAGAGGCGATCGAAGCAGGTAAAATTCCGAATATTAAAGATCCAAAATTCGCTGATACAATTTCACCGAATATCTCAAATTCTATAACGCTATCAACCATGCATGGTTGTCCTCCGGAAGATCAAGAAGCAATCTGTAAATATTTTATTTCCGAGAAAAAAATGCACACTTTCGTTAAGTTAAATCCAACTTTACTTGGATATGAATATGTGAAAAATGTTTTTGATAATGCTGGTTTTGATCATATTACACTAAAAGAAGAATCATTTACCAATGATATGCAATATGAACCTGCTATTGAAATGCTCCATACTTTAGTAGATTTTGCTAAAAAACATGGAGTTCAATTTGGAGTAAAACTTTCCAATACCTTAGCTGTGAAAAATGATCAGGGTATGCTTCCTACTGATGAGATGTATATGAGCGGTAGAACTTTATATGTTTTAACTATAAATTTAGCTAAAAAATTATCCAATGAATTTGAAGGGAAATTACCAATTTCATATTCCGGTGGTGCTAATTATTTTAATATAAAAGATATATTTGAAACTGGTATAAGACCAATAACAATGGCTACCGAGCTTTTAAATCCAGGTGGTTATGAGCGACTTCAACAAATAGCAGATTTACTCGCTCCTTCAATGAGAGATAAATTATCTGAGATAATAGATACTAAGAAACTATCACATGTTGCAGAAGAAGCCTTGCAAAATGAGAGATATAAAAAAGAATACAAATCTGATGCTCCTATGAAAATAGACCAAAAGCTCCCATTTGCGGACTGCTTTATTGCACCATGTACTATCGGTTGCCCTATAAATCAAGATATTCCGGAATATATAAGATTGGTAGGTGAGAAGCGGTATGAAGAAGCTTTAGAAATTATTATTTCAAAAAATCCGTTACCTTTTATTACAGGATTTATTTGTGATCATCAGTGCATGCTCAAGTGTGTTCGTAATGATTATGAAGAACCGGTTCTCATTCGAGAACTCAAAAGAGTTGCAGCGGAAAATGGTTTTGATGAATTTCTAGAAAATATGACAGTACCCAAAGAAAAGATCGAGAAAAAGGTCGTTGTGATCGGAGCAGGAGCCGCAGGATTATCTTCTGCCTACTTCTTAGCTCGTGAAGGTTTTGATGTAACAATATTTGATAGTGCAGACAATCCTGGTGGAACAGTTGCAAATACTATCCCCGGATTTAGAATCCCTTCTTGGGCTATTGAAAATGACATCAAATTAATCAAGAATATGGGTGTGGAATTTCAAATGGGAAGCAAATACGATTTAGATATTCCTAAATTAAAAAATGATGGTTTTTCTTATATTAATTTAGCTATTGGAGCAATGAATTCGCGAATGTTAAAAGTTGATGGTGAACAGGAAAAAGTTCTTAGTGCGATCGATTTTCTAAAAGATTTCAACGATGATAAAAATGCAATCGATATTGGGAAGAATGTTGCTGTGATCGGAGGTGGAAATAGTGCAATGGATTCGGCACGTGCAGCTAAAAGAGTTCCTGGTGTTGAAAATGTCTACATAATTTATCGCAGAACGATCAAACAGATGCCTGCAGACCGTGAAGAATTGGATTTTGCTGTGGAAGATGGAGTGATATTTAAGGAGCTTGTTAATCCGGAAACATTCAAAGATGGAAAATTGAAATGTCAGGTTATGAAGCTCGGTGAGAAAGATGCAAGTGGGCGTAGAAGGCCTATCCCAGTTGATGAAGAGTATGAGACTTTCAAAATAGATACAGTACTTTCCGCAATAGGAGAAATAGTTGAATACGACCTTTTAGAGAAAAACAATATAAAAATCGACAAGGGTGATATTGCAACAGATGAGTACAATGAAACAAGTAATGAAAATGTCTTTATATCCGGTGATGCTAATTTGGGTCCAGCAACTGTAGTAGAGGCTATTGAGGAAGGCCAAAAAGTCGCAAATGGTATACTAAAAAAAGAAAAACTCTCACAACATCGTGTAGAAGCTGATCAATTTAAATTTGATACATATAATCGATTTAAAGAGATTGAAGATAAAAAGGGTGTTGTAGCATCCACAAAAGAGGAAACCGAGGAACCATCTCGATGTTTGGAGTGTAATATTGTGTGTAACAAATGTGTGGAAGTATGCCCAAACAGAGCGAATATACCTATCTACATAGAATCTGATAAATTGAAAGATATCAATCAGATATTGCATGTTGATGGTCTCTGTAATGAATGTGGGAATTGTGAAACATTTTGTCCCTATGATGGTGCTCCCTACAAAGATAAATTTACCTTATTCTGGACTGATGAAGATTTCATGGATAGCAAGAATGATGGCTTTATCTTAATTAATGAAGAAAAACCAGAATTTAAGGTTAGATTAGCAGAACAAATATTCAAAGCAAGATTCAATGAACATGGTGAGATCATTGGCTACGAAGAGTTTTGTAAGGATAAAAACAGTGATGAATGTTGGGAAATGTTAGAAATGATATGGGCAGTTTGGGAAAACTATAATTATTTGATCTAAACATATGGAATTGCGTAAAATGAAAATAACTTGGAGGAAATCAACAAAACAAATTTATCTTAGTAGGAGATTATCATGTATCTTTATGAATGTATAAACTCTAGAACTTATACTAAAGAATTATCAAGATTGATTCTTGGTCAAAATAGTTAAAATTCGAATGTTAACTAGCAGATCATAAAAAAGTAAATTAATAAAAGGAGTAATACATGAAAATTTTTGAAGATATTAGATCTCTTTCTCATAAATATGAGAGTGAGACAGCACAATTTCTAGCAAGAATGATACAAACACCTTCTTTTTCTATGAAAGAAGGAAAAATGATCCAAGTGATCAAAAAAGAGATGGAAAAAGTCGGGCTTGATGAAATTAGAATTGATGACCTGGGCAGTATTATTGGTAAGATCGGTAATGGACCAAGGCTAATAGCTTTTGATGCTCACATCGATACAGTCTATCCAGGAAATTTGGATAATTGGGATTTCCCTCCTCATGAAGGTCGAATTGAAGACGGTAAAGTTTGGGGGAGAGGTGCTTCTGACCAACTTGGAGGTATGGCTTCTATGGTGTATGCTGCTAAGATTATCAAAGAGCTGGATCTTAACAAAGAATTCACAATACTTTTCACTGGTACAGTAATGGAAGAAGATTGCGATGGAATTGCCTGGGAACATCTTATCAAAGAAGATGGCGTAAAACCAGAGCTGGTTATAAGTACAGAACCTACTAGTTTGAACGTCTATAGAGGACATCGAGGTAGAATGGAAATGATAATTGAAGTAAAAGGAACTTCATGTCATGGTTCTGCTCCCGAGAGAGGCGATAATGCCATTTATAAAATGGCTAAGATCGTGAATGAAGTAGAAAAACTTAACGATAGAATTATTGATGATGAATTCTTGGGGAAAGGTACAATAACTACAAGTATTTTTGAGTCTGGGTCTCCCAGTCAATGTGCTGTAGCAGATTATGCAAAGATACAATTAGATCGTCGTCTTACCTGGGGAGAAACAAAAGAATCTGCTGTTGCAGAATTAGAAGAATGTTGCAAACTTGCAGGTGTAGAAGAGGCAAAAGTATCAGTACTTCGATACGATGCAACTGCCTATACCGGAAAAAAATATTCGGTCGAGAAATATTTTCCCACCTGGAAATTAGATGAGAATTCTAAGTGGATAAAAAAAGCATCAGATTCTTATACTAAAACATTTAAGAAATCACCTAAGATAGATAAATGGACTTTCAGCACGAATTGTGTATTCATAATGGGAAAACATCCTGAGATAAAATGTCTTGGCTTAGGACCTGGTGATGAAGAACAAGCTCATGCGCCGAACGAAATGACGAGAGTATCCGATCTAAGTGCAGCTACAGCTTTTTATGCTGGATTTGTAGCCGAGATTAATAATAACGAAATTTAAAATAAATAAGGGGAGAATAATATGAAAACAGAACTGAGAGGAAAACACTTAATAACACTTGAAGATTGGTCTAGAGAAGACCTTGATACATTACTTAGTGTATCAACAGATTTAAAAAGAAAATTTGCTATGGGCTTAAATACACCATATTTAACTAATGAAACAATGTTTCTTATGTTCTTTGAACAATCTACTAGAACTAGGAACTCTATGGAAGCAGGGATTGCTCAGCTTGGTGGTCATGCTAATTATCTAGATACAAGTACAATGCAAATTGCTCACGGAGAAGTAGCAAAAGATACAGCAATTATCTTATCAAGATATGGACATGCGATCGCTTGTAGAAATTGTTTTTGGGGAATTGGTAATAAGTATCTTAACGATATGGCAAAATGGGCAACTGTCCCTGTAATTAGTATGCAAGATGACCTTTATCATCCATTACAAGCAATAGCAGATATAATGACTATGAAGGAAAAATTTGGAATAGTTAGAAGAAAAAAGATTTCGATTATCTGGGCTTATGCTGATACACATAAAAAACCGATCTCTGTCCCGGTATCACAAGTACTTCTTTTCCCACGTTATGGGATGGATGTTACTCTGGCTCATCCAAAAGGATATGAACTTCCAGATTGGGTTATCGAGAAAGCAAAAAAGAATGCTGAATATCATGGTGGAACATTTACAGTTACTGATGATGAGAAAGAGGCTTACAACGGTGCTGATGTTGTAATTCCCAAGAATTGGGGTAATTGGGTTAACAATGAGGGCGAAGATGTAGTTGATGAACTTCTAAGTGCAAATAAAAGTTGGAAATGTACCGAAGAGAAGATGAAACTTGCGAACAAAAATGTAAAATATATGCACGCACTTCCAGCTGATCGTAAAAACGAAGTTGAAGATAGTGTGATCGATGGACTACATTCAATAATCTATGACGAAGCTGAGAATCGAATTCATACTTCAAAAGCAATAATGCAATTAACAATGGGTGGAAAATAGATAAATATCACTTAGATTTCAACTAGAATTTTCAATGTAAAATATTAATAAAATTTAAAAAATTTAATTGACATAATTATTAAATTTTGTATCAATAACATTTAGAGAAATTGGGGAGGTACAAGATTGAAAAGTGAAATGTATATTAATTTCATGACTTTACGCATCTACAGAATGCGTCGTTTATCTTGTATCTTCATCGGTTGAACAAAAGAATACTTAAGAGAACTGACTGACTAATTACTTTTGAAAGTAAGTTATTGTATTGTTAACATGAAATAATTATATTGCAAGGAGATCAAATGAGAAGTAACAAATTTTTTGGTAGAGACTGGTTAAGTCCAGAAATTGATTACACAAAGGAAGAATGGGAATCATTAATTAAATTAGCAATCGACCTGAAAACAAAATATTCTTTGAATGAGGATACAAGCCATATTTTAAAGGGTCAAACTTTGTACACAATGTTCTTTAACAGTTCTCTTAGGACTCGAAGTACATTCGCTAATGGAATTCAACAGCTAGGTGGTTACCATGTTGATCTTGAACCTGGTAAAACATATACTCCTGCTCGTAAAGGTTTTGAGATCCCATATAAAACTGAGAGAATCTCGGATGTAGCTAGGGTTCTTAGCCGAACCGGTAATGCATTAGCGATTCGCATGTATGGTAAACCTTCACAATGGATATATGGTTTTGCTCATGAAACTTTGAAAGAATTTGCTAAATGGTCAGATATTCCAATAATAAATATGGAAGACGATATTTATCATCCTTGCCAAGCTTTAGCAGATATGATGACTATTAAAGAGAAGTTTGGTGAGTTCAAAAAGAAAAAATTTGTAATTAGTTGGGCTTATTCAGGTTCAACAGCGAAACCATTCGCAGTTCCTCAAAGTCTTGCTCTTGCTCCATCACTATTGGGTATGGATGTTGTATTAGCTCGTCCCAAGGGATTTGAACTAGATCCAAAAGTGACAAAACAATGTAAAGCATATGCAGAGCAGAATGGAAGTGCTTTTGAAGAAACAGATGATATGGAAGCTGCTTTTGAAGATGCTCATGTCGTATATCCAAAATCTTGGGGTGCTATGGACTATTTTGCTAAAATTGATAAAAATGGTAAAAAGGTCAAAGAGGAAAATTTAGATGGTATGAAATCTCTCTTTGAGAAAAATAAAGATTGGATCTGCGATGAGAAGAAGATGAAACTTATTGATAAGAACGGAATTTATATGCATTGTTTACCAGCAGATAGAGACATGGAAGTTACAGATCCAGTGATTGACGGACCTCAAAGTGTTGTATTTGATGAGGCAGAGAATCGTCTACATGCTCAAAAAGCTATTATGGCCCTCTTAATGGGTGGAAGATTGTAATAAAAAGGAGTATTTATGATTATAGATTTAAAAGGAAGAGATTTTATCTCAACAGATGAATTTACTAGAGAAGAGATTGAAGCAATTTTACAATTAGCTGAAGAAATGAAGGCTGATAGATACAGTGATAAATGGGCAAAACTTCTTCATAACAAAACTTTTTTAATGTTCTTTTTTAATCCATCCTTAAGAACAAGAGTTTCCTTTGAAGCAGCAGCTACGGAATTAGGGGGACACGCTCAATTTTTGGAACCTAAAACTATGAGATTGAAAAAAACAAGTGAAGGTGTGGAAGTTCAAGCAGGAGAAACTATCGAAGATGCAGCTAGTGCTCTAGATAGATATGCTTCTGGTATGGGAATCCGTATTCTGGAAGGCGCTGTAGAAAATTATGGAGATGGTGATAAGCTTTTACGTGAATATGCTAAAAATATGAAAGCACCAGTAATAAATATGGCTGATGATGTTTACCATCCTTGCCAAGGTGTTTCCGATTTGATGGGTATGCGTCAACATAAAGGCGATCTTAATGGAAAAACTTTGCTGATGTCTTGGGGACATGGTGCTCTGGCTAGATCATATTGTTCAGTTCAAGAAAACATGTTATTGAGCTCACGTATGGGGTTGAATGTAAAATTAGCTCATCCTAAAGGATATGATCTACCAAAAGATATAGTTGATCAAGTTAAAGCAAATTGCGAGAAGAATGGTCAAAGTTTTGAACTAATTAACGATCCGGATGCAGGATACACAGATGAAGTAGATTTTGTATATTCAAGAAATTGGTTCGGACCTGATTTCTATGAGATAGGAAAAAAAGCTGAAATAGAAAGAGCTAGCAAATTGACCGATTGGATCTGTAATGAAGAAAGAATGAAAAGAACCAATGATGGTTTGTTTATACATCCAATGCCGGTTGATCGTGGGAAAGAAGTAACCGATGAAGTTGCTAGTGGACCACGTTCAATAATTTATGATATAGCTGAGAACCGTCTACATACTCAAAAATCTGTCATGGCTATGACAATTGCTGGCTTGAAAGTATCTATTGACCCGAGATTATTTTAAATGAGGAGAAATAAATGAAGAAATTAGTCGTAATAGCTCTCGGTGGTAATGCCATCAAACAAGCACATGAAAAAGGCACTGTAGAAGAACAATTTGCCAACGTTGCAGAAACTTGTGATCAGTTAGTACAAATGAACGCAATGGGATATAAAATGATTATTACTCACGGTAATGGACCGCAAGCAGGAAATCTATTGATCCAACAAGAAGAAGCTAATACTTTAGTTCCTGCCCAACCTATGGATGTAGTTGGTTCTATGACGCAGGGGCAAATTGGTTACATGTTCCAAAATACATTACAAAATTATTTTATGCAAAAAGGTAAAAATATTCCTATTACAACTGTGGTTACACAGGTTCTAGTTAAGGAAGATGATCCTGATTTTGAAGATCCCAGTAAACCGGTTGGACCTTTTTACACGAAAGATGAAGCTTTGAGATTAAAAGAAGAAAAAAGCTATGTCGTGAAAGAAGTAAAACCGAATGCAGAAAAATCATGGCGTCGAGTTGTTCCTTCACCGGAGCCATTTGAGATCGTTGAATCAAATTGTGTTCAAGCTTTAGTTGAGGCAAGAGCAATTATAATTGCTTCCGGTGGTGGTGGTATCCCGGTCATGAAAAATAAAGATGGTACATTAGAGGGATTAGAAGCAGTGATAGATAAAGATAAAGCTGGCAACGTGCTGGCTCAATCTGTAAACGCTGATATTTATCTCATACTTACCGATGTGGAAAATGCCCGGATTAATTACGGAAAACCAGATGAAAAACCTTTGGGAAAAATAACAGTTCAAGAAGCTGAAAAATATTTAGAAGAAGGTCATTTTCTGGCAGGAAGTATGGGACCCAAGGTTACAGCAGCCATCAGGTTCGTTAAAGCCGGTGGTAAAAAATCTATAATCACTTCCCTTTCTAATGCAGTTAATGCGTTAGAAGGCAAATCGGGGACGATTATTGTGAAGTAAAAAAATGATACAAAGATACAGAGAAAATGAGAAAGAAATTTGGATATGGATAAATGGGAATCAAAATATTTAGAGATTTGTTGATCTGGCAAAAAGGGATGGAATTGGTTAAAGCAATATACAAATTAGCTAATTCTTTCCCTAAGTTTGAGGCCTATAACCTTTCATAACAAATGAAACGTGCATCAATCTCAATTCCCAGCAATATCGCTGAAGGCTATGGACCTGTTACTAAAAAGGATTTTAAACGCTTTCTATATTGCTCTTGGTTCAATTTTAGAACTTAAAACTCAGATGATCATCGCATGTGAACAAAATTATATTGATCAACAGCAATATGATGTAGTAAATGAATTATCTGGAGAAGTTAAAAGAATGTTGTGCTCATTTATGGATTCCAATTGCAACCTTATCGAGCAAAATAAATGAGACTTTGTTTCTATAAATCTTAGTATCTTTGAATCAAAATAAAAACAAGGAGAAAAAATGAAGAAAAATAAAGAACAAGTACTTAAAAACACGATACAAAGATGTAAGGAAAAAAATATTATTATTCCTACTTATGAGCAAATGAGAAATCCCGAGCTGATTCCTCAGAAAATAAAGGATGAACTTGATAATATTGGAATGTGGGATTTGAATTCTCTAAATCTTTTCAGGTTGACCTGGAAAAATGAACCAAGATTAGATGGTGGTGGTTTCGGAAAAGTTAACTTC
>LSCM01000110.1 GCA_001577185.1 Cloacimonetes bacterium TCS62
AATAAAATAGCTTCGCATCTCATGGGATAAATGTTATTAAAATAGGAGAGTAAATGAAAAGCAAAAAAGAAGGAATCCAGAAAATTAATTAAATGATATACAAAAAAAAGAGGATGAACAAAATGCAAGAAATCAAAAATGAAAAAGAAAAGCACAGATTGAAGACAACTCTAGATAATTTGGGATGGGGTCTTTTTCTGATTATGCTAGGATTGATCACATTGTTACCAGATGCAATGTTGCCTGAAGGATCTTTTTTAATTGGAGTAGGAATTATTCTTTTAGGTTTGAATTACATCAAATATTCAAAAAATATACAGGTAAACAAATTCACAATTTTTATTGGTCTGGTCGCATTGTTGAGCGGAGTATCCGACAACTTAGGATTTGATGTAGATATATTTCCTATCATTTTGATACTTTGGGGATTAAGTATAATCTACAAATATTTTAAAAAATAATTGCTAAGTAAGTAAATAAGCCGAGTAAACTAATAATAGGTCATTAAAAATGTAATTTTTTTATCAAATAGATAAATGGGTTGACATCATAACCTTAGAAAATTCTTTGTATATCTGAGAATAATTAATACAGGAGATAAATGATGAAAAAAGGAATTCACCCTAAATATGAAAAAATTACCGTTAAATGTTCATGCGGTAATACCTTCGAGACGCGTTCGACTAATAAATCGGTCGAAAAAGTAGATATCTGTTCAAATTGTCATCCCTTCTACACTGGTGAGCAGCGTTCATTAGCAAAAGAAGGAAGAATCGAGAAATTTAAACAAAAATACGCAAAATATAATAAGAAAAACTAGAATTTTTGATGTTAACGCACCACAATGCCTTATTGTGGTGCATTTTTTTTAAGGTAAAAATGGCTACAGAGAAAAAGATTGAAGTTGGTGGACAAGCTGTAATTGAAGGTGTTATGATGCGAGGTCCTGAATATATCGCAACTGCAA
Source organism: Cloacimonetes bacterium TCS62 (assembly GCA_001577185.1). Lineage (GTDB taxonomy): Bacteria > Cloacimonadota > Cloacimonadia > Cloacimonadales > TCS61 > TCS61. Next base: position 968 of record LSCM01000110.1, read on the forward strand.
TACGCCGTAAAGATGAATCGATCGAGATACGAAAAGAGAAATTTACGAGCGTTACTAAAAATAATAAATTCCTTGGTTTACCTATCATTAGAGGATTTGTTAGCTTGGTCGAAATGATGATCATTGGTATTAAAACTCTCAATTTTTCTGCTTCAAGAGCTGAACTTGATTGGGAAGAAGAAAAAGATAAGAAAAAGAATAAATCAAAGTTCAGAGAAAAGAGTGAAGAAGTTCTAAGCTATATATTTGCTTTTGGTCTGGCTTTCCTATTGTTTGCTTTCCTTCCTTACCAAATAGCAGGTTGGATGAAGCTGGCAAAAGAGAATGTTTATTTTAATCTTTTTGCAGGAAGCATTAGAATTTTATTTTTTGTACTCTATGTGTGGATAATAAGTAAAATGAAGGATGTTTACAGAATTTTTGAATATCATGGTGCCGAGCATAAATCGGTATTTGCATATGAACATAAGAGTGATCTAAGTGCGAAATTCGTACAGAAATTTTCCACCCTGCATCCTCGCTGCGGGACAAGTTTTATATTTTTTGTTCTACTCATCTCAATTTTGGTGTTTTCTATTGTTGATACAGTTTTCGCTTATTATTTCGGTGTCCCAACAATTTTAACGCGTTTAGGATATCACTTTCTTATGATACCGATCATATCAGGAATTTCGTATGAAGTATTAAAACTGTCGGGAAGAAATATTGATCATTGGCTGGTAAAAATCATGACAGCTCCCGGCCTGGCACTGCAAAGGATCACAACGCAAGAACCAGACGACAAGCAAATAGAAACCGCAGTGATAGCAATGAAATGTGCACTGGAATTAGATATTTCCCAATATGACAATTTAACATTTTTAAATAAATAAGAGTATATTATGATATATGATGACAAGATGAAAGCAATTCAAAAAGAATATGGAACACTTAAAAAGAAGATCATGGATACTTCAAATATGTCTGATCAGCGCTATTATCGTAAAATCTCAATTCGGTTTAAGGAACTAGAGGAAATTAAAAATTGTCATAAACAAATAAAAAAAATCGAGAAAACGATCTCTGATAATCAAGAATTAATAAAATCGGAAAATGATAAAGAACTTTTGGAATTAGCACAAACTGAAATTGAAGAACTTAAGCCAAAGCTAGAGGAAAAGATCGAAGAATTAAAGGAACTTCTTGTACCAAAAGATCCAAATAACAAGAAAGATGCTATCGTTGAAATACGAGCTGGAACCGGTGGTGAAGAGGCTGCGCTATTTGTGGCTGACCTTTATAGAATGTATAGCTATTACATTGATAAACAAGGATGGAAGGTTACTGAAATTTCATCCAGCTCTACTGGTACAGGAGGTCTTAAAGAGATCATATTTTCTGTTTCCGGAAAGAAGGTCTTTGGTTCTCTGCGATACGAGAGTGGAGTGCATCGGGTTCAAAGAGTTCCGGAAACTGAATCATCTGGCAGAGTTCATACTTCTGCTGTCTCTGTTGCCGTTCTTCCAGAAGCTGATGATGTGGATATAAAATTGAACCAAAATGATCTAAAAATAGATGTTTATCGTTCTTCCGGTCACGGTGGTCAAAGTGTTAATACAACTGATTCTGCAGTTAGGATCACACACGAGCCTTCCGGTGTAGTCGTAACTTGTCAGGATGAAAAATCTCAATTGAAGAATAAAAATAAAGCAATGAAAGTGTTGCGCTCACGTCTTCTGGATATGGAAATTTCCAAACAGGAAGCAGAAAGAGCAGCAAAGCGTAAATCTCAAGTTGGTACAGGAGACAGAAGTGCGAAGATCAGGACTTATAATTTTCCTCAATCCAGAGTAACAGATCATAGAATTAATTTGACATCATATAACTTGGATAACATTTTACTTGGAGAAATAGCGGAATTTATTGAAGCTTTAAAATTAAAACACAAAGAGGATGAGATTCAAAGTTAAAAAAAATTGGTGAAATATCATTTATCTGTAAGAATTCGATTATTTGGCTACAGGAGTCATAGGCTGTAGAATGTTAATCTTTGAAATTTTAATAATTGTAGTTTTTTTAATGCTATCTGCATTTTTCTCCGGGATTGAAACAGGTATAATCTCGATTGACAGATTAACTTTTGAGCAACAAGCAAAAGACGATAAAAAAAAGAAAAAGATCCTAAATTTTCTTAAAGAACCAGGGAAGATATTTGGGACAACACTTTTTGGGACTAATATCTCTATCGTAATTGTATCATCTCTTACCATTTACATTGTAAATCAAGTAAAAGAGACCCATAGTTTACATCTATCTGAACAAACAGCAACTCTCATAATTACAGCTTTGATCCTGATTTTTGCTGAGATAATTCCCAAAGCCATTTATCGAGATTTTCCTAATAAATTAGTTACTAGAAGTTTTTCACTTCTCAATTTTTTTAATATTATATTCACACCTTTCATAAAATTTGTTTCATTTTTAAATAGTTTACTTTCAAATTTATTACATGTTAAAGAAAACAAAGATTATAATTATTTTACAAGGGAGGACCTTACTTACATGTTGTCTGAGACACTTGATGAAGACACTATGGAAAAACACCAAAAACAAATGTTAGAAGAGGTCTTGGAGTTTTCTGAATTAGATGCAGAGAATGTTATGATCCATAGAACAGAAATTATTGCCTTGGAAAAAAATATTCCGGTCGATGAAGTTATAAAAATTGCAAAAAAACATGGTTACACTCGCTTCCCGGTCTATGATAATGATCTTGATAGTATTGAAGGTATTTTGATCATCTATGATCTTCTTCAAAAAAAATCGAAAAAGGATCTACAAGCTAAGGATTTCCTAAGAAAGGCATATTTTGCTCCCGAAAATACTGATATAGATTCCCTGTTAGAAAAAATGCAGATCAATAAAATAAGTATGGCGATCGTAACTGATTCTTTTGGTGGTACAGCTGGTATAGTTACTATCGAAGATATTCTGGAAGAAATTGTTGGAGAGATCGAAGATGAATATGATAATCCTCCACAAGAAATCGAAGTTGTGGGAGATGAACATTATATTGTACAGGGTTTTGTTGAAGTAGATTACCTAAATGATGATTACAATATGGAATTACCAGCGGGTGACTACGAAACAATCGCCGGACTCATTATCAATAAGTTAGAGAAGATTCCCCATCTTCATGCGATCTTAGAAGTTGGTAAGTGGAAAATAGAAATACTGCAAGTAACAAATAAAAAGATATTAAAAATTGAAATACGCAGAAATTTATAATATAGAATTTAGCATTATAATGGAGGTTTAAATGCAATTAGTTGAATGTGTTCCCAATTTCAGTGAAGGAAAAGATAAGAAGATCTTAGATTCAATATCATCAGTTATTAAAAGTGTAAAAGGTGTAAGTCTACTTGATGTGGATCCCGGAGCTGATACAAATAGAACTGTTTTTACTTTTGTAGGACAACCAGAACCGGTTATAGAAGCTGCTTTTGGAGCGATAAAAAAAGCAAGTGAATTAATCGATATGAGCAAACACAAAGGTTCTCATCCTCGTATGGGCGCTACAGATGTATGCCCTTTTGTCCCAGTTTCCAATATTACTATGGATGAGTGTGTACAACTTGCTAAAAAACTTGGTAAACGTGTAGGTGATGAATTAGAAATTCCTGTTTATCTTTATGAATATGCTGCTAGTAAACCGGATTGGAAGAATTTAGCTACAGTTCGCAAAGGTGAATATGAGGCTTTACCAAAGAAGATGGAAGATCCTAAATGGAAGCCGGATTTTGGTCCTCAAAAATTTAATGCCAAATCTGGAGCTACAGCCATTTCTGCTCGAGAATTTTTGATTGCCTATAACATAAATTTGAATACTAGAGATAGAAAAAAGGCAAAAGATATAGCTTTAACGATCCGCGAAAAAGGACGATGGGCACGCGATAAAAATCGTAAAATACTCCGAGATGAAAATGGCAAGAAACTGCGTCAAGAAGGTCTATTCCCAAATTGTAAAGCAATCGGATGGTTCATCGATGAATATGATCGAGCACAAGTAAGTATGAATTTGACCAATTATAAAGTTTCACCTCCTCATAAAGTTTTGGATAA
>LSCM01000111.1 GCA_001577185.1 Cloacimonetes bacterium TCS62
ACATTATATTCTGAGTTATTAAAAATATCGATAACTTTTCCTATAACTTCATTGCGTTTAACAACGATCTTATCAACAAATTGTTCATGATCTTCAGATATTTTTACTCCAATTTGTTTTTGGGGTAGCATAACTTTAACATTCCCATCTTTGATAGCTTCTTTAGCAGAATCAAGATCATCTATCTTTATCTTGAAGACCTTATTTTTCAAGATGTGAATCACACTTACATATCTCACTCTATAATCTTTAAAGACCAAAAAAACATCGGATAAAAGCTCAGGTTGAAAAAATTCGTTTGGTTTAAAAGGTAAAAACCCCTCTTTATCTATAGTGTTCCCTAATTTACCGATGGAAACAAGATCAGAGATCTGCATTTATTCAATGATTTCTAAAACAGCTCTTTTCCCTTGTCTTGCAGAAACAGCATTTAAAATAGTACGAATAGCTCCAGCCGTACGTCCCCTTTTTCCAATAACTTTTCCGATATCATCTTTAGCAGTTCGTAATTCGAAAATAGTGATCTTATCTCCTTCAACTTTTTTGATGCTTATTGATGAAGGATCATCCACGAGTGCTTTGACTATGAATTCGATCAGTTCTTTCATTTTCAACTCCTATTTTTTCGTTTCTTTTTCAGTTTCTTCCTTGGTTGATTTCGACTTTTTATTTTCTTTTTTTGCTGTTTTAGTTTCTTTTTTCTTTTCAGTTTTTATACCAAACTTTTCATTATGTACTTTTTCTAATATTCCACTTTTTTTGAACAATGATCTTACAGTATCCGAAGGTTGTGCGCCTTTTTTCAACCAATCGATAGCTTTTTCAACATCAATTTTAAGTTTAACAGGATCGGTTTTAGGATCATAATATCCCAAAGCATCCAAATAAGCACCATCTCTTTTCTTACGAGAATCTAACGCTACGATTCTGTAAAAAGGTGTATCTATTTTTCCCATTCTTTTAAGTCTCAGCTTAACCATTTCTACTCCTTATATCTTTTCATATTCAATTTTTGTATATTAACTTTTTTTTTAGCCCTATAACGTCAAGAAATATTTACATCTTTCCGTTATAATAAAGCCCTATACTTTAATAAGTTATAACTGCAATATTAAAAAGGTAGCATGCTAGAATTAGAAAGTTTTGAACCATTCATTTTTTTCATCATCTTTTTCATTTGTGAGAATTGCTTTAACAATCTATTCACCTGTTGAATGGATGTTCCGCTACCTTCTGCAATACGTTTTCTTCTGCTTCCTTTAATTATTTTTGGTTTCTCTCTTTCCTGAGAAGTCATGGAATAAATAATAGCTTCGATGTGCTTGATATCTTTGTCATTTACTTTTAATCCTTTTAAAGCTTTATTATTCATACCTGGCATCATTCCTAATAACTGATCTAGAGGTCCCATTTTTTGGATTTGGTGTAGTTGAGATAAGAAATCTGAAAAAGTGAATCGATTTTTCTTCAATTTAGTAGCTAGCTTTTCAGCTTCTTCAGCATCGATCGTTTGTTCAGCTTTTTCCACTAAACTTAGAATATCGCCCATTCCTAAAATGCGATCAGCCATTCTATTGGGATGAAATTCCTCAAGATCAGAAATTTTCTCACCTGTACCTACAAATGCTACAGGTTTATTAGTGACAGCTTTTATAGAAAGAGCAGCTCCACCACGTGCATCACTATCCATTTTTGTCAATAATACACCATCGAATTCTAATTGCCCATTGAATTCTTTTGCTACATTTACTGCATCTTGTCCTGTCATAGCATCGGCAACAAAAAATATATAATCAGGTTTTAGATATTTTTTTAGATTACTTAATTCTTTCATTAATTTCTTATCAATATGCAAACGACCGGCAGTATCAAAAACAAGGAGATTTAAATCTGAGTTTTCAGCTTGTTTAACTGCCATTTTTGCTATTTTAGTTACATTTTTGGATTTTTCATCCGAAAAAACAGGTATGTTCAATTCTTTACCCAAAACATGTAATTGTTGGATCGCTGCAGGTCGATATACATCACAAGCAACAAGAGCAGGATCAAGAGATTGTTTGCGAAAGAAATTTGCTAATTTAGCACAGCTTGTTGTTTTACCGGATCCCTGTAATCCAACTAGAAGAATTTTATTTAATCGGTTGTCATGAAGTTTTACTTTGAATGAATTAGCTCCCATAAGATCTTTCAGTTCATCATGGAATATCTTAACCACTTGCTGGCCAGGAGTAATACTCTTCATCACCTCCGTTCCAATAGCCTTTTTTGTAACCGTAGAAATAAAATCTCTTGTGATCTTAAAATTGACATCAGCTTCCAAAAGAGCACGCCTAATTTCACGCATCGATTCTTTAACATTTTTTTCTGAAAGTTTTCCACGTCCTTTCAGTTTTTTGAATATTGAGTCAAATCGCTCTGTTAATTTATTAAACATCTTTCTTTCTCAAACTTTTTATTTGCTCTTTATAGTCTGAATTTTGAAATATATAAGAACCAGCAACTAGAATATCAACACCGGAATCGATTAATTTAGTAGAATTTACATTATTCACACCGCCATCAACTTCAATTTCTAAGGTTGGATTATGTTTTTTTGCATATGCTCTTAATTTTAAAATCTTATCGTATACCAATGCTAAAAAGGTTTGACCTCCAAAACCGGGATTTACACTCATAATGAGAACAAAGTCAATATCTGCAATTAATGGAAAAATACTTTCAACAGGAGTTCCGGGATTCAGTGCAATACCGGATTTAACCTTCATTTTATTTAGCTGAGATACTTGTCGATGTAGATGAGGAACAGTCTCCTGATGAATTGAAACATAGTCAATATTCCATTTCCCTAAAGTATCAAGATAATTCTCCGGATTAGAAACCATAAGATGTACATCCACAGGAAGTGCTGAAATTTCCTTGATCTTTTGGATTATGGGTAAACCATAGGTTAGATTGGGAACAAAGTGGCCATCCATAACATCTAGATGTAGCATATCTGCCTTTGCTTCTTGCAATAAATTTATCTCATTTTCTAATCTCGCAAAATTTGCTGATAAAAGAGATGGGGCTATTTTAATCATTGTTATTTTCCCAGGTTTATTTTATTAGCTCTGATATCGTGTGAGATAAAAAAAATGATATCGGATACTTGAATATTTAAGATCATCTTAATTTTTGATATTATCATTTGTTTTTTTAAAACCAATTCCTGCATCCAAGTGTTATTGCTAACAGCTACAAAAAGAACATTATTTTCAATTTTATGTATAAACGCTCTTTCGGCTAGGATCTCACCGATGATTTTTTCCCAACCGAAAGCCAGTGTGATAAAATTTTTGTTCTCTGGACCTGCAATCTTATAAACAATGTTCTGTAATTTAGATCCGGAATTGGTAAAGCTCATATCACCAATTTAACAAACTATTCTTTTTTGAAGAAAATTGAAAAACTCCACCATGAGAAAATTGCTACAACTACAATAGCCCAATATGATGTACCAAGCGCATTATAAGCATTGGGGAAAAACTGAGTTAAATAAGTTGTGGCAAAAATTGCTGGGACTGCTGAAATCGCTATCAATAATAAATAACCAAGAATTTTTTTTAATTTCTCACTATTTATTAGTATAATTGAATATACTCCCGCACCTACCAAAAGTAAGGTAGTAACTACAATTAAAAAATTTGGTAAAAAGGGAAGCTGTATCTTCTTAAATGCAACAATTGGGCTAAAAATAGCGATAATAAATAGTACTATTCCTGAAATTTTGCGAATCAGAGCCACCACTTTAGGGTCAGATTCCGTTTTTCTATGGTGTTTTTTTAAATACAAATAAACCAAACCGAATACGATCGCGAAAAAACCTAGGTATAAGAAAAATCCAAAAGTTTTGTCATCCGAATTCAATCCTAAAGCTCCAAAAGCTAATAATACAACTATCCAGCCAATGATATTAATAATCTTTTTTAACAAAACAACCTCCTATTTTATAGCTTATTCTTTATCAACAGTAACCTTAAGATCTGTTTGAATCTCAGGTGCTAATTTAATCTTAATATTATAATCACCAATTTCTTTCAAGTGTTTTTCCATCATAACATCAGATTTATGAATTTCAATTTCTTTTTCTTGCAAAGCTTGTACAATGTCATTTTCAGAAACTGAACCAAATAAGTGATCCTCTTCATCTGCCTTACGTTCGAATGATAGAGAAACTCCTTCGATTTGTTTAGCAATTGCCTTATATTCATTTTCTAAAGCAAGTTTTTTAAGTTCTGCATCTTTCTTAATTTTTTCTACAATCGAAAGATTTTTCTTTGTTGCGATGTATGCGAATTTTTTAGGTAGAAGGTAGTTTCTAGCATATCCATCAGCTACTGAAACAACATCACCAGCTTCTCCTACTGTTCTTATATCTTTTGCTAAGATAATTTTCATCTATTCCTCCATAGTTTTTAACTTTCTTATATTGAACCAAATATCGATTAACCCGATAAGAGCAACCAATAATAAAATAAAATAATTTAAAACAATTGCGATAATAAGCAATATCATTAAAAATTTTGATCTTTTAAAATAGTTTCCCCAGAAAAAATCTAAAATAGAACTACCTTGTATCAAAAATAATGGGACTAACATTATCAAGATATTTATTCCAATAACATTATAAGCAGGGATCAATAAAAGCCCTAAACTTGCTATTAGTAGATACACCAAAAAGAAAGGTAACCGCAAGGTTTTATGAACCCAGGTAAAACTAGCTTTCTTTGAAATGATCAAAGATCCTAAATAAACTGCGATCACAATCGTAGCAACCCATATCCCTACATAATATTTAGTATAAATCACCTTTACTTTATCTAAAACGTCAAGTAAAATCGAAAGCTGCTCTTGATTATTCTGCAAGCTCGCGGTAAAGATCTCTTTATTTTGTTTTAGCACTTGATCAAAAGTTTCGATATAACTTTTCCCAAAAAAGAAGTATCGCAGTAGTGAATATCCAATATTTAGGAAATATGCAGATAATATTGCACTTAGATAATCAAATTTTTCGTAGAGTACTTTAAAATAAAGAAAACT
>LSCM01000112.1 GCA_001577185.1 Cloacimonetes bacterium TCS62
TTGACAAGATTGAACGATTTCAGAAAATTGTCTCACAATGGTTGGCAAGTAATTGTCGACTAAATATTGATACTGTTTTAAGCATGGAGCGTAGCGGAAGGCTGAAAACAGTATCAAAAAAAACCAAACAGGAATAATTATGTCATATAAATATCATAAAAATGCAAGAACCACAGTGGAGATTAGAAAAGAAATTAAACGTTCTAATTTATCCACAAAAGAACTAGCAGAAAAATATAATGTTCACCCTAATACTGTAAGAAAATGGAAAAAAAGAAGTATGGATGATCTGGAAGACAGATCGCATGCCACAGGTGTTAAATCATATACCTTAAGTGAGTTTGAAAGAATGATTATCGCAGAAGTTAAGAGAGTAACTTTGTTTAGTATCGATGATCTATTACAAATACTTAAGCCATTTATACCAAATCTCAATAAAGATAATCTCTATATTACTCTAAAACAAAAAGGACTTAATAGAAATGAACTCATCCTCCCAGAAAAAGAAACTAAACAAAAACCGATAAAAAAATTCAAAAAATATAACCAGGGTTATATACATGTAGATGTTAAATATCTACCTAAAATCAAGGGAGATAAAAAGTATCTATTTGTATCTATAGATAGAAAAACCAGATTAGCTTTTATAAAAATATACGATAATAAAAGTGCTAAATCTGCTGAAGATTTCCTGGAAAATATTACTAACTTTTATCCCTTCAAAATAAATAAAATCCTTACTGATAATGGAAAAGAATTTACCGATAAATTTAGACCTAATACCGATTTTAAACCTACTGGAAAACATATATTCGACCAAAAATGTAAAAAACATAAAATAGAACATAGATTAACTAAACCCAGAACTCCAAAGACTAATGGAATGGTTGAAAGAATGAATAGACGAATTGAAGATAAGGTCTTAAAAAAAATAAGATTCGATAATTATAAAGACCTGAAAAATTGTATTATAAAATATATTAATGATTATAACCTATATATTAAACAAAAATCTCTTGACTATAAATCCCCTGTTGACTTCTTGAAGTTTATGAAAAAATATAAAAATTGGAAGTACCCTATCCCACATAACCAAAAGCGGGATAACAATTAGAAATAAATTTTTTGAGTAAAACTAAAAAAGTTGAAAATAAATGTAAGTTCCGATAAATTAGATAAAAAAGATTTTTACATCTTAAATGATGATTAATTTTTTACTTAGAAAGGGTGAAATTAAGTGAAATATATTTTAAGTATAATTGTTATATGTTTCTTAACTGTTGGGAATCTTCACTCAATTCAAGACATAGCTTTTGATAAAAATTATAATCTATTTACTTCCCTAAGAGATACAGAACCACCTTATGTTGACAATTTGAATCCTGATTCAAATGCGACAAATGTTCCAGTAGATACTGATATTACTTTTCATATTTATGACGATGAGGACGGGGTTGATTTGTCTACTGTAGAAGTTGAAATTCAGGAGGTATTATACACATCAACAAATAGTTGTTTTTACTATAGCGGAACAGAGAGTGATTATAGTATAGTAATAAATCCTCCATTGAATTTTTCTTTTGGGGATACTATATATATAAAAATCAGAGCTTTAGATAATTCAATACCACCTAATATAATGCCAGAAGTTCTATACTTTTTTGAATGTATAGAAGATTCATTACCGCCTTATATTGGCGAATTATACCCTTCACCCGAATCGTTAGATATTCCTGTTAATACCAATATTACTTTTCATATTTATGATAATGCAGTTGGTGTAGATCTTGCTTCAATCTTAGTTGATATCCAGGGGATAGAGTATTCAGTAAGTGATGAATATTTCTATGTGAGTGGGACTGCAAATGATTATGAAATCTTAATTGACATACCATACGAATTTGAAATAGGTGAAGTTGTAAATGTTCAAATTGACGCAGCTGATTTAAATGGAATCCAGATGGACACATTTGTGTTTTGGTTCCAGTGTGAATATGACACTCAACCACCAACAGCAGGAGAATTTAATCCATCCCAGGGAGCTACAGATGTTCCAATTGATACAAATATTTCCTTTAATATTTATGATAATATGGTTGGAGTTGACACAACTTCTGTGGTCGTAAAAATTCAGGGAACTCCTTATACTTACCTGAATTCCACCTTTGATATTGATGATATTGCAAATGGATACACAATAACAATAGACCCCATTAATAATTTTGATTATGAAGAGATAGTATCTGTCCAGATTGATGCTGAAGATTTAGCAGAGCCCCCCAATATAATGCAAACAGTCTCATATTCTTTTCAATGTTTAATTTTAAATACTCCACCAGTTGTTGAAAATATTGAGATAACAACTTTAGAAGATGCACCAGTAAATATCATCCTTTATGCTTATGATGCAGAAGGTGACGATTTAATATTTAATGTAATAGATGAGACAATACATGGAGTTTTCGATGATGGGATTTATACTCCAAATGTAAATTATAATGGTGTTGATAGTTTTACTTATAATGCGTTTGATGGAGAATTGTATTCTAACACTGCAACTGTCACAATCACAATTACTTCTGTAAATGACAAACCAACAATCGTGTTGCCTAATTCATTTACTTTTGAAGAAGACAGCACATTGATAGTAAATTTTGAACCATATATAAATGATGTTGAGGCTGAACCATTAACATTAACAGTTTCTGATAATTATTATATCATAGTTACAATAGATACATTTGAAGTCACATTGGGTGCAATAGAAAATTGGAATGGTTCTGAAACAATTACATTTATAGTGACCGATAGTTGTATGGAATCTGGAAGTGATGAAATAGAGATAGTGGTAAACGATGTAAATGATGTTCCAACAATCGTATTACCTGATTCATTTACTTTTAAAGAAGACAGCACACTAATAGTAGATTTTGAGCCATATATAAATGATATTGATAATGACCCTTTAACATTAACAGTTTCGGATAATACAAATATCATAGCTGAGATATACAGCTATATAGTTACTTTTGGAGCGGCAGATGACTGGAACGGAACTGAAACATTATTATTCATAATTAATGATAACCAGGGAAGAACAATCACTTCGGATAGTGTGGATATTATTGTTATTCCCATAAACGATCCCCCAATATTTAACATTGATTTATTACCAGATTCCTTCTCATTTGAAGAAAATTCCTCTATTGAAATAGATTTTGCTCAATATGTGAGTGACCCTGAACAAAGTCTTGGAGAATTAACATTATCCGTAACTGGTAACACAGATATAAATGTTGAAGTTTCAGATATGATTGTAACCCTATCTACTCCTCCAAATTGGATAGGTTCAGAAATTATAACTTTTACTTTAGAAGATAATCAGTCTAGAGCCGCAACTTCTGTAGATATCAAAATAATAGTAAATCCTGAAACACCTGAAGAAAAAATAAAAGTTGAACCTCATACAATTACCTGGGGTAAAAATTCTTGTGATGTTATTATTTATTCACAAGAAGCAAAAGAGAAAATAAAATGTAGAATATTTAATAGGGGGGGAGAACTTATTACAAATTTAGATGTAGAAGATTTTGGAAAGAATAAAAAAGCGACTTGGTATGCAAAAAGAGATAATGGCAGTGATGTAAGTGGTGGATTCTATATTTATCAAGTAGTTATTAATGGAAGAGTTTATCAAGGAAGTGTAATCGTTGTAAGATAGAAAAATGAAAAAAAGTTTATTACTTGTTTTGTTGATTATTCCGATATTTTGTTTCAGTTATGATTTTAATGACGGTGGCATAAGAAACAATGCAATGGGAGGAACTGGAATCAGTTCTTCTAATGATGCATCAGCTGCAGTTTGGAATCCAGCACTTTTAGGAAATTTAGATAGATTTGAATTACTTACTGATTTTAGAGAATATACAATCAAATTAGATAATGATAATATATCTCAAAATATTGCATACCTAAATCTTCCATTAAAGAATATTGGAACATTTGCTTTAAGTGGAAATTATTTTGGGTCAAGATACTACGGAGAAGGAAAATTTGGAATTCATTTTGGAAGAAATTTTGTCTCTAATAAATTCTTTGCTGGAATTAGCATTAACAATTACTACATTAATGCGGAAGAGGTAGATATATACAAAAATGTATTTGACTATGATGTTGGACTGGCATTTTCTCCAGTAACAATCGTCAGGTTTGGTTTAGTAGCTAAGAACTTAGCCCAAGCAAATTTGGCATCTGAACCTGGTGGAGAAGATAAACTTCCAATGCTCTTCGGCTTTGGAACAGTATTAACTTTGAAAAGGTTTAATATTGCTGTAGACGGTCAATTTGGAGACTATGCTGAAAATAATGACTTCTTATTTGAAGTTTTTGCAGTTGGTGCTGAATTTATACTTTCAGATCATTTGCATCTTCGTATTGGAGTGAATGACAATTATTTCACTGGCGGTTTTGGCTTAAAACTCTTTTCTAAAAACTGGGGTGGCTCATTTTTGAGAGAAGAATTGGTAAATATCAATTGTTTGGGTATATTTATAGATTATTCTTTCCAGGTTTCTATGAGTAATGATATTGAATCATATATTGGAGATCATTTCATTGGACTTAAGATTGATTTTGGTAAAACCCTAACTACAAAAGAAAAGCCATCAAAATATCCTTTTCCTACAACAGAAAAGAAAGTGGAGGTGCGAGTAGATACCGTATTTGTTGAGAAGGTTAGAGTTGATACTTTGGTGCAGGAAGTAACGGTCTATGACACTGTAACCATAGTTGAGAAGGAGATAGAGGAACGGGTAGATACAGTATTTGTTGAGAAGGTTAGAGTTGATACTTTGGTGCAGGAAGTAACGGTCTATGACACTGTAACCATAGTTGAGAAGGAGATAGAGGAACGGGTAGATACAGTATTTGTTGAGAAGGTTAGAGTTGATACTTTGATAAAAGAAGTAACAATTTTTGATACTGTAACCATAGTTGAGAAGGAGATAGAGGAACGAGTGGACACAGTATTTGTTGAGAAAGTTAGAGTTGATACTTTGGTGCAGGAAGTAACGGTCTATGACACTGTAACCATAG
>LSCM01000113.1 GCA_001577185.1 Cloacimonetes bacterium TCS62
TTTATACTAAAGAGAGAATTTAAAAATGAACATAACTAAGCCTACTCTATTAGTTGATCTACAGAAATGTAAGCTCAACTTACAAAGGATGCTAGATAAAGCTAACAGTAAGAAGGTGGATCTTCGTCCACATTTTAAAACTCACCAGTCGATACAGATCGGTGAGATATTCAAAGAGTTTGGCCTAAAAAAGATCACGGTTTCATCTGTGGAGATGGCTCAAAAATTTGCTGAGAATGGTTGGCAGGATATCACGATCGCTTTTCCCTTTAATCCACTGGAGATAAAGATAATTGAGCAGTTATCTGATAAAGTAGAGTTAAATATTCTTATCTCATCACAGATCAGTGCACAAAAGTTGAAATCGATCACTCGGCAAAAACTGAATTACTTTATCGAAATTGATACAGGTTACCATCGATCGGGAATTTTAGCAGAAGATTTTAAACAGATTGCAAGGGCAATTAAACTTTTATCAGCTCACCAATTTATAGGTTTTCTCACTCATTCAGGCCACACTTACCAGGCAGGATCAATTCAGGAGATTTTAGAAATTCATCGGGATACAATTGATAAAATGAAGATTCTAAAGCAACAATTTGCGTCTGAATTTCCGCATTTAACTTTATCAATTGGAGATACGCCATCTTGCACTTTAGCAGAAAATTTTGAGAGTGTTGATGAGATGCGCCCGGGTAATTTTGTCTTCTATGACCTGATGCAGCTTAATTTAGGAGTGTGTAAACTTGAAGATATTGCTGTTTGCCTTGCCTGTCCGGTTGTAGATATTAATCGGGATAGGAATGAAATAGTGATCTATGGTGGTGCGGTTCATCTTTCTAAAGAGCATATTCTACACAATAGCAAAGAAATTTTCGGACAAGTAGTAAAACTGACCGATACAAACTGGTATAAACTCGATGAGGATATTTTTGTAATTTCACTTTCACAAGAGCATGGAATAATAAAAGCATCTGATGAGTTGATACATACAATAAAGATCGGTGATGTATTGGGGATTATCCCGGTTCACTCTTGTTTAACAATGAATTTGAATAAAAATTTTAAGTTTAAAAGTACTTAAAAATTAAGTATTAGCACTATACTTAAGTTTCTTATACAATTTTTTCAGTGCGGTTTTCACATCCTTTTCTAAAAGTTTATAATTTAAAGATCTTTGCTAATTTTCTCTCCAGAACTTTGTAAGAGAAATACTTTTTACCAAGCTTGTAATTATGTTCAGCAATATCTTTTTGTAATGTTTTATCATAAATGAGCTCTTTCATCTCATTCAAAGCTTTTACAGTAATTTTGTTATTTTCCAACATTACTGTTTTAAAACCTTTACTACCAATATCTGCCCCAAAAACAGGTTTATAGTTGTTAACAAAAATTGGTTTTTTCGCTAAAATGCATTCAATAAATGCATTTCCAAATCCTTCGTAAGTGCTAAAATAAGTACAAGCGGTTGCGTTTGCATAAGCATCGGAGAGTGAATATATTTTTCGTCCTCTCCAGCCTTTACCGCGTTTATTAAGAATTCTTCTGTGGCCGAATATTACGTGTTTTTGAGATCTCTTTGCTTAATTTTTTCCAGCAATTCTTTGTAATATCCTTTTCTGGCATCATCTGCTGCAGATCCGGTTATAACGAGTTTGATACGTTCATCATCGAGTTGATGTACAGCTTCTTTCTGCAACTTTTCTAATTGCAATTCCCATCGAGAGATGGCAAGGTAAGGAAGTATTGTTACTTGCTATCAGATCCATCACAATTAAAGAAAACAGGAATCATAAAATGCTGTCAACTAGTTGATATTTATAAAGATAGGACTTCTTAACTTTGTCCTTATTTAAGGATGTTGAGAATAATTTCATTGCCCATAAATTTGTAATAAAGCGAACTTGACTTAAATAAGGTAGTTTAAAAAATTTATCTGTAAATTAGAAAGGAATGAGCATGAGTTATAAAACTAGAGCAGTCATCTTAATGTTGATATCATCTTTGGCTTTTGCACTTAGTGCTGCAGCAGTTAAATTGAGCGGTTCCCTGCCGGTATTCGAAAAGGTGTTTTTCCGCAATATTATTTCAGTAATAATTGCATTTTCTATTGTAAAAAAAAGGAAGAAATCACTTTTTGGAAAAGGTACTAATCAGAAGTTTCTGATATTACGTTCACTTTTGGGAATTATTGGTATGGTTCTATACTTTTATGCTATTAATAACTTAGTTTTAGCAGATTCTGCAATGTTGCATAAATTGTTCCCCTTTTTTGTTACTATTTTTGCTGCTGTTTTCCTCAAAGAAAAGATATCTAAGATTCAAATTCCAGCCTTGATCTTTGTGTTTTTGGCTTCTCTACTAATAATCAAACCACGATTTGACTATAGCATATTTCCTGCTTTAGCTGGCTTTGGTTGTGCATTGGTCTCGGGAATGACTTATACCTTGGTTAGATTTTTGCGGAATAGGGAACATCCATCAACTATTGTTTTTTATTTCTCTTTTGCTTCTTTGGTTATTCTAGCACCACTTGTAGTTATAAATTTCCGGATGCCATCCATAGAGCAATGGCTCTATCTATTATTGATCGGCATTTTTGCTGCTATTGGACAATTCTCGTTAACTTATGCTTATCGTTATGGCAAAGCTTCAGAAATTGCAATTTACAATTATTCCAATATCATTTTTGCTGGGATAATAGGCTTTATAATTTGGGGTGAGATATCCGATATATGGAGTATTTTAGGGGGAGCAATTATCATATTGATCTCGATGATCGTTTTCGTTTATAATCATAAAGTTAAGACTTGAGAAAATTCAAGTCTATATTTCGAATTTGAACAAAGCACTAATCACGTACTACTTAAAGAAGCTACTAAGCTCTAGTATTCAACCAGCCGCAGCTTGCTTTTGAGATTCATTCTCAATAAATACTTGACTAAAATGATGCGCTTAATTTTATGGCGTTATCATAAAATGAGGAGCAATAAAATGAAGAAAGAGAAAGCACTTTATCGAGAATTTCTAAAGTCAAAAAATTTGAAATTGACCAAACCTCGCTTGATTATTTTGGAAGCTGTTTTTAAAAATAATGAGCATTTTAACGTTGATGATCTTTATGAGCAGATCAAGAGAAATCATCAAAATGTTTCTCGTGCCACGATCTATCGTACAATCCCACTTTTAGTTGAATCTGGTTTGATCAGCCAGTCACTTCGATGTGAATCTAAAGATATTTACGAACACACATATGGTCATGAGAATCATCTTCATTTTATTTGTTCAAATTGTGGAAAGATAATTGAATCTGGTTTTAATGAAGTTGAAGGTTTAATTGAGCAACTTGCGAACAAAGAGAATTTTAAAATCCAAGAATATAATCTGGGTGCTCGTGGATTATGCAAAAATTGCAGAGAATAAGGTGAACATTGAGACATAAACATTCAAAAAGAAGAAATCATATAAATAGTAATGAAAAAACAGTTCATGAACTAAATAATGGAGAATCAGCTAAGATAGTTGAACTTCATGGTGGTAAACATTTTCTTAATAAGGCAGAATCTCTGGGCTTAAGAATTGGACTAAAGATCACAAAAGTATCTAAACAAATGTTACATGGACCGGTTACTGTGAAAGTTGGCCAAACTCAAATTGCTATTGGGCACAAGATGTCAAAAAGGATAATTGTAGAGTAAATAATATAAGGATATACAAGTGAAAAAGATATTATTAGTTGGAAATCCTAATGTCGGCAAAAGTGTGATCTTTTCAAGACTGACAGGAGTGCACGTTGTAGCTTCCAATTATTCAGGAACTACGGTGGAATATACAAAAGGGACAGTTCGACTTGATGATGAGAAAGCTGAAGTTTTAGATCTACCTGGAACTTATACTTTAGAACCAGAATCCAAAGCAGAGAAAGTCGCAGCGGAGATGGTAAATAATTTCCAAAAAGAAGACGGAAATATATTCGTTAATGTTATTGATTCTACTAATCTAGAAAGAAACCTAGCTCTAACTATGGAGCTTATTAAGAAGAAGATACCACTTGTTGTTTGCCTAAATATGTGGGATGAAACAAAACATACTGGCATTGATATTAATGTGGAAAAACTAGAAGGATTACTTGGAGTTCCCGTCGTTCCAACTACAGGGATAACCGGCGAAGGGATAAAACATCTGGTTTCACATTTGGGTAAAGCCAAACTTAGTTCCTTTAGTTTTGAGGATAAATGGAATGCTATTGGCGATATAATCGAAAAAGTTCAAGAATTACAACATCGTCACCACACTTTTGCAGAAAGATTAGGAGATGCCTCAATCCATCCGGTGAGTGGAATTCCCATTGCGCTCATTATTTTATTTACAGCTTTTTCCATAATCAGATTTATAGGTGAATCACTTATTGCTTACATATTCGAACCGTTATTCAATAATCTATGGGCCCCTTTGATGATGAAACTTTCAGTTTTACTTGGAAGTTCGGGAGTGATACACAATATCGTTATCGGGAAATTAGTTGGGGGAGAGATCGATTTTGTGGAATCGCTTGGTTTACTTACTACAGGTCTGTTCGTCCCTTTAGCAATGGTTTTACCTTACATAATTGGATTCTATTTAATGCTGAGTTTTCTGGAAGATTCGGGATATTTACCTCGACTTGGGGTTCTAGTTGATAATATGATGCACAAGTTAGGAATTCACGGTTTGGCAATCGTGCCAATGCTCTTAGGTTTGGGTTGTAATGTACCGGGAGCAATGGCTGCAAGGGTTTTGGAAACGAAGCGAGAAAGATTTATTGCTTCCACCATGATGGCAATAGCTGTTCCCTGTTTTGCTCAGTTGGCAATGGTTGTTGGATTAGTAGGAAAACATGGTGCACTTGCTTTATCAATGGTCTTTGGAACTCTTTTTGTCGTCTGGGTTTTATTGGGATTCTTCCT
>LSCM01000114.1 GCA_001577185.1 Cloacimonetes bacterium TCS62
ATTCCTTCGGCTAAGAGCCCATAGAAAAAGGGGAATAAATTCCTTGATCGAAATTTTTTCTTACTTTTGGGAAGAGATAAACTTATCGATTTAGCCTGTGTGTTGTTGAGATAATTTCGGTCATATTCAAATATATAATTAGAATTCTTTTTTTCTAATACACCGGCATAGATATTGTTGAAATAAACAAAACCTTTCATTCTTTTCTTCTAACCTCAATTAATATTTCCATTCCCAGAACATCGCAGATTTTATTTATGACCTGTAAAGTAGGATTTCCTTTTCCTGATTCGATATCACTAATTGTATGAACAGCAATTCCTGTAATCTCAGATAAATCCAACTGGTTTATCATCAGTTCTTTACGGCGTTTTTTAAGCAATGATCCAATCTCTTTTTTGTTCATTTTTGTCTTCTCTTTTTCATTTTAATGAATATTGAAAGCAATTAATTGAAATTACTCTCTGCTGACAAGCTTTTTTTCATTTTAGTGAATATTTGCATTCTCTCCTTGCGAATCTTCCGGTTCGAAAGGTTATTATATTTGCAGCTTTCGCTGCTGAACATAATTTAAAGCTTAGACTTCACATCATAGTTCCATCCTAACTGGTATGTTGGGAAGGAGAGAATAACCAATATTATTATTCACTATCATATTTCTCATTTAATAATCGTAAATACTCTTTTATCAATTCCTGATATTCTCGCGGAAAATCTTTGTAATCCTCTTTCAAAAGAGCTTTTTTTCTCATTTTGTCAAATTTTATTTTTATTTCATCCGGAAGATCCCAATTTTCCACATCGCTTATTTCAGATTTTCTTTTCTTAGAGAACTCTCTTTTATGGATCGATTTTTGTGCATCCAATAAACGAGATAGTATGCGTTCTTGCGTTTGGATCAATTTTTTATCCAACCTTCCTCTTTTCAGATCATGAGCAACAGATTCAATATCTTCGATCATCTTATTAATGGCAGCTGTCTGTTTCTGAGCTTCTCTATTAGTTTGTAGCATTCTTTTTAAATTATCTGCAATTCTTTGTTGGTCTCTGGCTAGTTTATTTGCTTCACGTCGCATTTGACTACTCATTCTACCATTTTCAGATAACTGTTGCATTAACTTTTGAGTCAACATGTTCATCATCATTTGTTGTTGTCCCATT
Organism: Cloacimonetes bacterium TCS62; assembly: GCA_001577185.1. Taxonomy (GTDB): domain Bacteria; phylum Cloacimonadota; class Cloacimonadia; order Cloacimonadales; family TCS61; genus TCS61. The sequence goes on from LSCM01000114.1 coordinate 1,162, forward strand.
TGCTTTAAAGTTTGCATCATACTTTGCATACCTCCACCCCCGCCTTGCTGCATATTGTTCTGGGCTTGCATCAGGTCAAATATCATCAAATTCAAACCTTTCCGTATATCTAATAAATAATTATCCGTCCTGGAGATATTTGCCTCATTGATATATTGAAAAAGTTCTTTGAATTTAGTGATCGTATAATTTGTGTCGTAGATGAATTTTGGACCAACCATCAATGTTATCATAGGAGTCTGATAGAGTTCTTTCAAAGTAAGATCTATCCCTTCAAAAACAGCGATTTCATCTTTTAGAATAATAAATGGATCATTGGTGTACTTATTAAAAGCATCTTCATGATATTGAGAATAGATAAGTAGCCTGCGAACTGTCTTTTCAATTATCTCAGCGGCATCCATCATCATGCCACTCGACATCATTTGCTGCATTTTTTGCAATTGCATTTTTATCTGTTGCATTTTTTTTGATGCACTTTGTTGAGTTTCTTGAGCTTTTTGCATTTTTCCTTGTTTCAAACATTGTTCACTATTGCTCAGATCACTTGCAAGACTATCTTTTTTCATCTGCTCCCGGAGTTTCTTCATCTCTTCAATAAGTTCTGAATCCTTCATGTCATCCAGCATTTCTCTGGTCTTTTCTAATTGTTCTTCTAAATTTTTCAGTTTTTCCGAGATCTTTTTCTGTTGCTTAGAAAGTTTCTCTTTGCTCAAGGCATTTTCAGAAGTTTTTTGGTTAATATCGTTTTGCATTTTTTCCATTTCTTCTGCAATCTCCAATGCTTTCTGCATAGATTGCTCTTTTTTGATATCTTCAAGCAACTTAATCGTTTGTTCTAATTTTTTGGAAAAATCTTCCATAGAGAAATTAAACTTTTCCATAGCTTTCTTCATCATTTCTGGGTCCATGTCTTCTATTTTTTTCTGCAAATTTTCCATTGCTTTCATCAATTCTTCATTAGAAATTTCTTCCATTAGATCTTGGATCTTTTTCATTTTTTCTAATGTTTCTGAAGATATAGCTTGGTTATCCTCAAATTTCTTTATCATTTTCTGAAAATCATCTGCAGCTTTTTCCACATCTTTACTTAGATCTTCCTGATCTTTTAACAATTTTTGAATTTGTTTTTTATCTTCCCAATTGATCTCCTCTTTTTTCATTAATTCACGACGTTTATTTTCAAATTCTTTTTGTAGCTCTTGAGATTTCTGCAGTGTGTTATTTAGATCTTTGGATTTTTGTTTTTCCTCTTTTTCAATCTCTTTATAGATCTCTTCTATTGAAGGGAAACGCGCTACATACTTAGAGCTGTAAGCTATCTTCTTATCTGGTGAATTATCTGAGATCTGAAACCAATAAGTGATCTTATCGCCGGGGATCAATACTTCCTTAGTTAAGTCGAATATATGCTCATGAGTGATCGTAGTAGAAAAAAACTCCTTTTCTATCAGTTGATTTTTTTCCTCCTCGTAGTTTACTGAATAATTTAGTTGTAGATCTTGCAAACCAAAATCATCTGAAGCTAAGACCTTGAGTGGTAGAAGCATATTTTGGGTGAGGAGAGTATCTCTGCCAGGATGTAGGATCTTTATCATTGGATGCTCATCATTAACCACGTCGATCGACCTCTTTATCCGCTTCGATCGATTACCTAAGATATCCACTAACCCAAAATGATATGTTAAGTTTTCTAATGTTTCGAATTTGGTTGTGAATGAGGACCTACCAAGTCTTTGCATATCACTAAGTTTGCTATTGGAAAAATAAATTTGAGCCTTTTCGATCGGATTATTAGCTTCAATTTCCATCCTGACTTCTGTTCCTTTAACAGCTTTGATATTACCTGTGGCATCTTTTTCGATCTGAGATTTTAAGCCAGTGTACTGTGGATAATCATAGCTAATATGTATCTTGTCCACAATCGGTAATTCAAATATCGTAACCCTAAAAGTATCGGAAACTGCATAAGGTGTCTTTACAAAATAGTTGAAAGAATAATCCAAATTCCTAAATATTTTCTTGTATTTTACCAATTTTTCTTCACGCCACTTTTTTTCTAATTTATAGAAGATACTATGCTCAACATCCGGCTCTGGATCTACAACTTCAATTGTAATTTCCTTATTGCGAGTTATTGAAATATCTCCTGGAAGAACTTGAATAAAATCTTTGTGCGCAATTTTTGGCATTTTTCTTGATGAGAAAACTTTTAGAGAGCTATTGAATTTATTGAAATGTAAACCGAAAAGTAAACCAGCTGCAAGACAAATGATTATGGAGATCTTCCAAATAAGAGATAAGAAACTTTTATTAGATCTTAATTTCTGTTTCTCAGCTTTGCTATCTGCTTTTGCCAAAATTCTTTCCAATATTGCTGGTTTTACATCTTCAAATTGTAGTTCAAACGCATTTTGATAAGTATCAGTTTTATCCAAATTAGACTCATCCATCTGCTTTGCTATCTGCAATTTAGTCTTCATCGAGCGATTGGCTTTTAAAACCAGATAGATGAAGATCATAATTAGTGAGATCTTTATTGTGGTAGCAAATAAAAAGAGTTCTCGCACATTATTACTCGTTTTTAAATATACTACGAAATAAAGATTGAATAAGAGGATCAGTATATTAAGTGCTATAAGAAAGAACCTGAAAGCAATGATCAGATTCTGCCTGATTTGCAGCTGTTTTATCTTTTTCTCAAAAATGTGCATTATCTCTTATTCCTCTAAACTAAAAATTTATTCTGTAATTCAATAATTCGAAATTTCATCCAGCTAAGCATTCCGATCTTTATCCGTATCATTCTGATGTTCATTTCTTATACTTCGGTTCCCATTCCAATTCCGGCTTCTCATAATTTAAGTTATAGAGGTACTTCTCTATTTTTTCCTTCAAACTTTTATCTATCTCTTTTTTAATTGGATAAACTTTTGCCTTAGAAACTCTTTTCAAAATATTTAGAGTCGCATTTAATGTATTTTTTAATCCTTTATTAGAAATATATCTAGGATGGTCGTCTGGAGTATGAATACCGCTGCTGCCTTTACCTCCAGCCCGGAAAATATTCACAGAAGGTATTTCATAAGGCGTGAAAGGCATACTGTCACTGCTGAATATGTCCAACTTGCTCCTAAATGTCAGCCCAATTTCTTTTGTAATTCCGTCCAGATAACCAAGAAGTTCTTTACTACCGATCACATTAAGATGATCTGTTCCTATTTCGTCCCCTGCTACATCCACATTGAGAACAAATTTTACTCTCTTCTTCAATTCTTGCAGATGGTCTTTCACATATGCTTGACTACCTAAAAGACCTAATTCTTCGCCAGAGAAGAAAATGATCCGCAGATCACGTAGTGGCTTGTGCTTGGAAAAATATTCAGCAACTTTGAGTAATATAGCAGAGCCTCCTCCGTTATCGGATGCTCCCGGACTGCGAGAAACTGAATCGTAGTGGCCAAAAGCTAATATCAGATTCTCATCATATCCTTTACCGGGAATATCAACAACCAAGTTTTGAGCTGTTCTTTTTTCAACTTTTTGTTTAATTTCCAACTTGATATTTTTCCCCGATTTTTTCATCAACTTAATCGCATCTTTGTGAGTTACATTTACTGAGTTCACATATCCTTCATTATAAGTTTTTTGTCGATGAGATGAACTATTTGCTTTTTTGTTTGGTCTTCCTATCCCGATATAGCCATGAGCTCCTGCTTTTTTCAATTTGGGAGCTAAACCGCGCGAAAATCCGTAACTCATCACGATCTTATTTTT
>LSCM01000115.1 GCA_001577185.1 Cloacimonetes bacterium TCS62
CTGTTTCCCAAGTTGGCTATATGATAACGGGAATTGCTCTGGGCTCACCTCTTGGTATAGCTGCTGGTCTGTTTCACATGATAAACAACGCACTTTATAAAGGTGGATTGTTCCTAACTGCTGGCAGTGTGGAAAGGCAAACTGGTAAAGTTGAGCTTGATGAACTAGGTGGTCTGTCCAAAATGATGCCATTTACCTTTATAGCAGCATTTATCTTTGCACTTTCAATCTCTGGCATACCACCTTTTAACGGTTTCTTTTCAAAATGGATGATCTATCAGGGTATAATTGATTTTGGAAATGGATCGGGACTGGCAAATAAACTCTGGATCATCTGGTTAGCATCCGCCGTGTTTGGTTCTGCCTTAACCTTAGCAAGTTTCTTGAAATTGATCACAGGCACATATTTAGGAAGAAGAAATAAAGCATTAGGGAAAGTTAAAGATGTGAACTTCTTGATGTGGTTACCTCAAATTCTCATTGCTCTTTCCTGTCTTGGTTTAGGAATTTTTGCTGCCAGATTGTTTATTCCAAATATGATAGAATCGATCGTAGGCAATTTTGACTATGTAGGTATTTGGCAGGCACAAAGTGTATCTATTCTTATCATAATTTCTATTGTTGTTGGTATTTTGATCTATTTATTGGGAAATATAAAAAATCATAAAGTTTCAGATAGCTTTGTAGGTGGTGAGAAGATCCAAGAGGAGACGAAATTTTCTACGAATGAATTTTACAAAACGATAAGAAATTTTAAATTTCTATCATTCTGTTATCAGAAAGCAGAAGAAAAATGGTTCGATATTTATGACATTTTTAAGAAATTTTTCTTAGTTTTCAATAAATTATTTAGTTACGCTCATAATGGATTTCTACCACGATATGTGTTATGGTATTTAAGTGGTATGCTCATCTTATTGATAATTCTGATATTTTAGAGGATAAAATGGAACTATATTTAATCTTAATACTTGTACTGATGATCTTAGGTTCGATCTATTCTTTGAATGCTAGTGATCTACTTTCCGCTGTAATTTCATATGGTATTGTAGGTTTTGGTTTAGTGATTGCCTTTTTACTTTTGCAAGCTCCAGATCTAGCAATAGTACAGGTTGTGGTTGAAGTTATCACGTTGGTCGTGATGATAGCTACCATTAAGAACACTCAAGCAAAAATATCTCAAATGAAATTTAAACCTAAAATAGCAATTTACTACGCTTTGATAGTTATAGCTGCTCTTATATTCGTTATAATCTTTGAAAAAGCTACAGGGTGCCTCAATAGCTTTGGTGCAGATACTATGCGTATGGCAGAACATTACATTAGTGGAGTAGAGCATACTAAAAGTGCGAATTTAGTTACAGGAGTGATCTTAGATTTCCGAGCTTATGATACTTTAGGTGAAGCTACAGTTCTTTTTACTGCAGTTATCGGAGTACTAACTATTTTAAGAATCAAAGGTAAGAAAGAGGAAGATAAATAATTAGGATCAAATTTGGAATTTGGTAAGATGAAAGAATTATATGATTTAACTTAGGGATGAAATAATATGAAAGGAATGACATTGATCGTAAAAAAGATCACACAGATTATCTGTCCGATCATTTTTGTTTTTGGAATTTACATTATTATCCATGGACATTTAACTCCGGGTGGTGGTTTTGCTGGAGGTGTAATTATGGCAGGTGCATTTATCTTACAGATCTTAGCTAATGGGAACATTCTGCCGGCATTACGTAAGGAAGAAGAAGGTTTGGAGTTCTTGGAAAGTAGTGCTATCTTAGGATTTTTGATCATTGCAGGTCTGGGACTTTTATTCTCAGGTAGCGTTGTATTTTTTGCAAATTTTCTGAACAAAGGGCAACTGGGGAAACTGATTAGTGCTGGTTTCATACCTATAGAAAATATCGTTATCGGAGCAGAAGTCTGTGCAGCAATTGCTGCAATTTTCATTGCTTTAGTTGTTTACAAAGATGAGGAGAGTAAATGATAATATATATTTTGTGTTTCTTACTATTTCTGGTTGGATTGTATGGCGTTATTTCCAAAAGAAATCTCATAAAAATTATTATCGGTATTGCGATCATGGAATATAGTATAAATTTATTCTTTATTATGATCGGATATATCGAAGGTAGCTCCGCTCCCATAATTAGCAAAGGCTTTGAACATGTGAATTTTGTAGATCCCTTACCACAAGCATTGATTCTTACTTCGATCGTGATCGGACTTGCTACAACAGCATTACTACTGGCAGTAGCTATTCGGCTTTATCAAAAATATGGAACTTTTGACATTAATAAGATCAGAGATCTTAAAGGATAAAAAATGAATTCATTGATCCCATTATTTGTAATATTACCTCTCGGTGCAGCATTTATTATGGCTATTATGGGAAGGTTTATAAAAAATATCAATAAGTATATCTCATCCGTAATTATGATCTTACTGTTTTGTTTATCCTTACATTTTATCTTCAGAACAGAAGGATCATTCGTCTATAAAGTCGGTGGCTATGAAGCTGTAAACGGTATTCCCATAGCTATCTATATGGTGCTGGATGGACTTTCAAAACTGATCTTACTAATAATATCCTTAGTTGGACTTCTGGCTATATTCTATTCAATTTCTTACACAAAACAATATACAGCGGAAAGAAAATTCTACGTCCTTTTTAGCTTAATGATAGCTGGTATGAACGGAGTTGTGATCAGTGGTGATATTTTCAATATCTTTGTGTTTCTTGAAATAGCAGCGATGTCATCTTATGCTCTGGTAGCTTTTGGAGTAGAGAAGCATCAATTAGAAGCTTCTTTTAAATACCAAGTTCTGGGTGGAGTAGCTTCCTTGCTCATATTGCTGACGATTGGATTGATCTATTGGAATACTGGTACTTTGAATATTGCAGATATATCTCGGCAGCTTACTGTGAATTGTAGCTCCCCAGAGGGGATAAGTGTATTTATGAAGTTTATTTCGATTCTGCTTATCTCAGGTTTTGGTCTTAAAGCTGCTATATTTCCATTTCATACTTGGCTTCCTGATGCACATTCTTCTGCACCATCGCCAATCTCAGCTATGCTTTCCGGAGTTTTGATAAAAGCTATAGGAATTTATGTAATTTTACGTTTATTCTTCAATATGTTCCCTCTTTCTTATGAGATTTCCTTAACGATCACTATTCTGGGAACGATTTCGATGATAATTGGTGGCCTGTTAGCATTAGGGCAGTGGGATATTAAGCGAATGTTGGCATATTCCAGCATTAGTCAAGTTGGATATATCGTTTTAGGTGTGGGCATTGGGATGATGCTTCTTGCCTCCGGAGGCAGTAAAACAATTGCAGCTTTATCGATCACGGGTGGATTATTTCATCTAGTAAATCATTCCGTATTTAAAGGCTTGCTATTCTTGAATGCAGGTGCAGTAGAATATAGAACCGGAACCAGAAACATGAAAAAATTGGGAGGATTATCACAAGTTCTACCGATCACTTCAAATACATCTCTAATCGGTTCACTTGCTATTTCCGGAATTCCACCTTTCAATGGTTTCTTTAGTAAATTGATCATCATTATTGCAGCAATTCAAGCACGATATTACGCGCTGGCTTTTTTAGCAGTTCTGGTAAGTGTAATTACTATAGCTTATTTTATGAAATTACAAAAGTACACTTTTTTCAATACAGATGGTTCAAAATGGGTAAAAAAGAAAATCTCTGAAGTACCATTTTCTATGGCAACATCTATGATTATCATGGCTATGCTATGTTTTGCACTTAGCTTGTTGATCGTACCGGATGTTCGAGCTGTAATACTTAAGCCGGCAGTAGATGTATTGGTAAATTATGCTGATTATTCAACAAAAATCTTAGGGATGTAGAACATGAAATATATCACACTTTTCATCATAATTTTAATAATATGGTTTTTGATGACTTTCAATCTGGAGACTCCAAATATTATTGTAGGTTGTATGGCAGCTTTGATAACCGCAATTGTATTCGGGAGAAGTTTTTTACAAGATTCGAAAAAATTCTTCCAACCTGTGAGATATTTCTGGATCATAGTTTACTTATTCGTATTTATTTGGGAATGTATCAAAGCAAATTTCGATGTAGCATATCGAGTTCTTAGCCCAAAAATGCCTATTAAACCCGGAATTGTGAAAGTAAAAACAAAACTGAAAACAAACATTGGGAAAACATTTTTAGCAAATTCCATCACGATGACACCTGGTACAATTACTGTTGATGTGATCGATGATGACTTTTACGTTCATTGGATATACGTGGGTAGCAAAGATCCAAAGATCTATACAAACAAAATTTTAGGAAGATTTGAAAAATATTTAAAGAGGATATTCGAATGATTATTGACCTGCTTCTATACGTTTTGATCGGTTTAAGTTTCGTGTGCTTTTATAGAGTTGTCTTCGGTCCTTCAATTGCAGACAGAATGGTAGCAATAGATATTTTTGGAATTTTAGTTGTTGGTATTTGTGGTATTCTGGTGATCAAAACGGGACGAATGTTTCTCATCGATATAGCGATCGCATGGATCATCTTGAGTTTTATCGGAACAATAACTTTAGCAAAATATTTAACGGGGAAGAATTTAGATGAATAATACAATAAGTCTTATACTTTTTATCATTGGAGTCCTATTCGATCTTTTTGGTTGTATTGGTCTGATTCGTCTACCCGATGTTTACAATCGATTACAATCAGCAACAAAATCAGTAACATTGGGAACATGTAGTATTTTATTCGGATTATTTATAAAATATGGATTTTCACCGATCGGAATGAAGGCACTAATTGCAATTCCACTTTTGTTCTTTGCTTCAACCGTTGCAGCGCATGCTTTGATCAGGGGCTCATATAAATTTGGTATCGATCTGTGGAAAAATACTATAATCG
>LSCM01000116.1 GCA_001577185.1 Cloacimonetes bacterium TCS62
CTTTACAAATCAAATAAATCTTAAGCTTGCCTTATCTTTTTGTTAGTTTTCTCAAGATGTTTATTTGTATGTAGGTATCTTTTATATGCTGAATTTGCGTATTTGTTGATCACGTTTTTCAAATCGGAATTTTGCCAAGTTTCTTGAAAAGAATTTATATTCATTAATCGTTTGCTGATATGATAATGGGTATTATTATTGGGTTTAAATCTAACATCTTCAGCATCGATCACAATATCATTTTCTTCAAATGCTTTGTTAAGTAATTTAATTACGGTGTAAGAAAAAGCATGTCTAATATCAGCAATGTTCTCTGTATTATTCAATTTATCCCGTAATTCGTGAATCAATTTGTTGCCTAACGCACTATATGAAACTTGTCCTTTCATATTTCCTCCTGTTTTTAATTGATTTTTGCAATGTATTTGTGAAATTTTGGTTTTTCTTTATTTTAATTTTTCTTCTCATTTACTTTTATAAAATAATAATTTATGAATAAAATGTCAATGAATATTTTTATTTTATAGATCAGCTTAACTTGACATCAAAAGAAGTTGTTTAATTTTATCTCTCGAGGTTATAATGAAGAAAAGAAAAACTGAAATAAAGCGCAATTACTTAATGCATCCGGCTGGTTCAGCTCTGATAAAAACCGGAAAAACAAAAGTAATTTGCACAGCATCTGTAGAAAAAGGAGTACCAAACTTTTTAAGAGAAATCGAGCCTTCCCAAGGATGGTTGACAGCTGAATATAGCATGTTGCCAGGTGCACCTAATAAACGCTTCCGTAGAGAAAGAAATAAAGTAAAAGGGAGAACTGCTGAAATCCAACGTTTGATCGGAAGATCTCTTCGCGCAGTTGTAGATTTAACAAAATTTCCTGGCTACCGAATAACCGTAGATTGTGATGTAATCCAGGCTGATGGTGGTACTAGAACAGCCTCAATAACAGGTGCTTGTGTTGCACTATATGATGCATTTCAAAAAATGATAGAAGACCAGATTATTACAGAAAATCCCTTGTGCGAATTGGTGGCCGCTGTTAGTGTTGGTATCGTAAATGGAGATTTCGTTACAGATCTGGATTATGAAGAAGATTCCAAAGCGGATGTTGATATGAATGTGGTAATGACCGAAAGTGGAAAATTCGTTGAAATCCAGGGTACTGCTGAGAATAAACTTTTTTCCAATGAAGACCTATCGCAAATGTTATATTCTGCAAAAAATGGTATTCAAGAATTAATAAAGAGACAAAAGTCTGTATTAAATTATAAAAATTAATGAAATATTTAATAAAGGAAATTTAGTTTATTCTAAAACACAAATTATAATAAATGAGGAAAGATGAAAAAAAATACTAAATTATTGATCGGATTTGCATTTGTTTTTGTTTTGTTTTCACTGGTCAAAATTGATAAAATTTACTTTGGGGTTGATATTCAAATATCTGATCTGTTTTGGTTTGCAGGCATGACTATTTTATTTCTAATTGCAAATTATCTAAAAGACAAATTAGTAAATTTCATCAAAAAGGATAAACAAAAAAAAGTCAGTACTTTTACAAGAGTTTTTAAATTATTTTACACCTATTTCATTCCTTTAGTTTTATTGATAGGCCTGATTTATTATAAAGAGCAGCTAGTAATTTCACGAGTATTAGTTTATATTTTAGGTATATATTTTCTTTATCTACTACTCTGGGTTATCAAAATTCTAAGAAAAAAAATACCAATATTTGATAAATTTGCGACAAAAATTGAGATCAGGAAGCAGAAAAAAGTCAAAAGAAAAAAAAATATTATTCAAGAATATGTGGAAGCTATACTATTTGCTCTTGTTGTAGCGATGCTTATACGAAATTATACAATTCAAAATTTTAAAATTCCCTCATCATCTATGGAAAAAACGCTATTAATTGGAGATTTTCTAATTGGTAATAAGTTGAAATATTTTTTCGCAGAACCAGAGAGAGGAGATATTGTGATATTTTTCTATCCAGCGGATTCTAGCGAACCAGAACCAAGAGAAAATTTTGAAAGAATTATCGGTCCAGTATATTTAGATAAATCAACCTGGCTTCCAATTTGGCATCAAAGAAAAAATATTGTAAAACGTGTTATTGGTATGCCGGGAGATAAAATAGAAATAATTGATAAAAAAGTGTATGTTAATGATAAGATACACAAGATCCCAACTGAACAATATATCGATAAACGTAGAGGATTAGGTAGTGGTAAACCTGGTGTATTTCCAAAAAAATCAGGAAGAATCTATTGGGAAGATAAATTTATGGGAAGTCGTGATAATTTTGGTCCGGTAAGAGTACCTAAGAACCAATATTTTGTTATGGGTGACAACCGCGATGTTAGTGGAGATAGCCGTTATTGGGGATTTCTTCCACGAGAAAATATAACCGGTACACCTGGGCTTATTCATCTATCTTATGGTGAAAAACCTAGTAATGATATCCGAGAACATATTCTAAAAAGACAAGGCCGATTGGATATTGAAAATGAATTTAGGCTAAAGAGGATGTTCAAATTGATCAATTGATCCAACATATCTATATTCATATTCCATTTTGCCTTAGTAAATGTGGATATTGTTCGTTTTATTCGGAAAATTATTCTGCTGACAAAACCAGCAATTTTTTAACTAGATTGATCGAGGAGATACGATCAAAAAAACAAGAATTCGACTTACAACCCAAGACCTTATATTTCGGTGGTGGAACTCCATCTATTCTGGATGTTAAGCAGATCGAGAGCATAATTTCAGAATTTGATATCTCTAGAACTGATGAAATAACTCTTGAATGTAATCCATACAACCTCAATAAAGAATTCGCTGAAGGCTTACAACGTTCCGCTGTAGATAGAATAAGTTTAGGCGCGCAATCATTTTTAGATAAAGAACTTAAACTTTTGGGAAGATTGCATGATACTAACCAAATAGAATTATCTTTTAAATTGTTACGATCTGCCGGCTTCAGAAATATTTCTGTAGATCTGATTTATGGACTCCCAGAGCAAAAAAAAGATGATCTACAATATTCATTGGATAATATTCTTAAGTTGAACCCAGAACATGTTTCAACATATTGTTTAAGTTTGGATAATGATGTCCCTCTATATAAAAAGAGATCACAAATCCCCTCCGATGAAACAGTATCAAAATTTTATTACTTAATACTTAAAAAATTACAGAGCAATGATTATCAGCAATATGAAATTTCTAATTTCTCCAAAGATAAATTTGTATCGAAACATAACCTTGCGTACTGGAATGACAAATATTTCATAGGTTTTGGCCCTTCTGCGGCAAGCTATTTTAGCAAAAACAATAAAGTTTATCGTAAAACTAATTTATCAGAATTGAAAAATTGGTGGAATGGAGAATATAAAGAATTATCTAAAAGTGAGATGGAGAAAGAATTTATTTTTTTAGAATTACGCAAAACAAAAGGTCTGGATCTACAAAAATATAGTAAGAAATTTAATAAAAATTTTATAAATGAGTATAGAAATATATTAAATAAATTTGAAAATTTTCTTATTTTTAGTAACGATTCAATAAAATTAAGCCCTGAAGCCTATTTTGTTTCAGATGAAATTTTTAAAGAATTTATGTAAAAAATATTTTAATCGAGATTCGAGGTGAAAATGAAAAAATGGCTAATATTATTGATATTAATATTCAGCTTAGCAATGCAAGCAGAGATATTGATACCAATGGATGAATCACAATCCAATCATTTAAAAGCATATGGTGTGTCTTTTGCAGCACTAAAAAAACAAATCACCGTAAAGTGGCTGTTGAATTACCGTGGAGGATCATTTCTTCTACCTATGGCGCATGATATTAAAATGCTTTGCAATATTCGAGGTGTATATTTTGAAGAAGTTTCTCCCTCTGGAGTGGCTACTATCTTAACTGAGATCGAACAGGAGAATATGAACGCTGTTATATTAGAGAAAGTACCGAAAATAGCAATATATACTCCTCCAAATTCACAACCATGGGATGATGCAGTTACATTGGCTTTAACCTATGCTGATGTAGAGTATGAAACAATCTGGGATGAAGAAGTTCTGTCTGGTAACTTGAATAAATATGATTGGGTACATTTACATCATGAAGATTTTACCGGACAATATGGAAAATTTTATGGAAGCTTTCGAAATGCAAATTGGTATAAGGAAGATGTAATCAGTAATGAAACTATGGCTCAAAAATTAGGTTTTGAAAAAGTTTGGATGCTTAAACATGCAGTAGCAGAAAATATCCGTAGGTACGTAAAAAATGGTGGTTTCCTGTTTGCTATGTGTGCAGCTACCGATACGTTTGATATTGCTCTTGCAGCTGGAGATACTGATATCTGCCATTCTGTTTTTGATGAAGACGGCTTTACAAATGATTTTCAAAATAAATTGAATTTTGAAAGAACTTTTGCCTTCCAAGATTTTCAACTTTATCCCAACCCTTACAAATACGAATTTTCTACGATCGATGCTAGCGATTATGCCAAATTAAGAGGAGCGGAAGCTGATTTCTTTCAGCTTTTTGATTTTTCTGCTAAGTATGATCCAGTTCCTACCATGCTAACCCAAAATCATTCAAATGTAATCAATGGATTCTTAGGTCAAACAACATCCTTCCACAAGGAATTTATAAAAAAGAGCGTGATAATTTTAGGCGAATCACCTGGAATGGAAGAGGTAAAATACCTTCATGGTAATTTTGGAAAAGGTACTTTTACTTTTTACGGTGGGCATGATCCGGAAGATTATCAACATAGAATTGGTGATCCGGAAACTGTTCTTGACCTCCACAAAAATTCACCAGGCTATAGATTGATTTTAAATAATATCTTGTTTCCGGCAGCAGAGAAGAAGAAA